>CAZEPC010000192.1:4591-8633 GCA_964513765.1 uncultured archaeon | reverse complement strand
AAATTGTTCATATAACGAGTTTCAAAATAACCAGAGCGATCTTGAAGCATATGCGGATAATATAATAAGTGAGATGAATCAAATTTTCAAAGATCTTTTTGATGTTGCCACATTATTCATAAGTTCAGATACTCATCTCAGTCCCACACAACCCCGAGGAAGCGATATCAATGATATGAAGGATGCTGTCCCGTATGTGCTCGATCATTTATCCTTTCAATACGGAGATAATTATTCCGGTTCTTTGATTCCAAATTATCCTCTCTTGATATTAGGAATCATTTCGATTGCTACAATTTATGTATTGATTAAAAAGAGAATATTGAGTAAAAAGGAAAAAAAAAACAACGATTTTATGCATTTCTTCTTCTGTACCAGATAACAAAAACTGCTGCAATTCCCGCAGTAACTCCGATAATTATATTTTGGGCTCTTTTTTCTTGCTCTTCCTCTGTCTCCCCAAAATCGAAATTATATTCTATTTTACTTATTTTTATAACAGTATGTCTTACGGGATATCCCTCTGCATCGGTACTTTCAATCCAGATATCAAACAAATTAAGAATACCTTCCTCATCATAATCAACAAGCACGTTATAATCATTTGTGGGGCCAAAATAATATCCTCTTATTTGGGTTTCATTAACAAGTTCTGTAATATCATCGGTATCGTCAACCCCAGGCATTCCCGTAAAAGCGTTGTCTAAATTTATCCCAACTTGTTTTCTTAAATCTCCCCAATCCTCTTCAGACATATTTGATGGAATGAAAAACGGGGTTTTGTCAAAAAAACCATTTTCTCCAACAATATGTTGATAAGTGACCTCCCCATCTTTAAATCCATAAAATGATGTTCCAATATTTAGGTCCCCAGAATTAAACTCAAAATTTTCATCATCTAATGTTTGCTGCCAGTCATCATCCCCAGCATCCAAATACCAACCATCTATTTTTACATCACCTTCATCCTTATTGAGATCTACTGAAGAAACAATAATCCTAACCATATCTATATTAACTGGATGGTTTTTGTAAGGATCCTCTTCAGAACCATCTTTATATTTTGCATATGTACATTCATAACTATAAGTTTCATCTTCCTCAATCGAATAGGTGAAAGTATGAGCACAATTTACTCCCCAAAACGAGGTAATATTGAATAATACTAAAGTTAGTCCTATAATTGTCAAAATTAACGATCTTTTCCTTTTCATCGTTTTAACCTTAAATTTTATCGATTAATTATACTTTGAATATCCTCTATTTCTTTATTTGTTTTTCACATAAATAAAAATTCATTTTTTCTTAGGAAAAGAAATGAGGAGTTTTGCAACTTTTTCTGGAATTTCTTTATTGATTCCATGCGAATTCTGCTTAAATATTTTAAGAAATGAACATGGAATATTTTCATGTAAATATTTTGCATTATGTACGTTGATCCTTTGATCTTTACCTCCGTGAAGAATCAGGCAAGGAATATTGATTTTAGAAATATTTTCTTCCACATTATAATGTTGAATAATATTAATTGCAAAGGCTTTCATTAATTCTGGGCCTACTTGCATTTTTCTCTTTATGGATTCTTCGATTACTTCCGGATGTTCTTTAATATACTCTTTTCTATAGGAAGAAACAGCATTCTTCGAAAATATTCTTTGGAAAAAAGAATTTTTCCTTTTTGAATAAGTTGGAGCATACTTTTACTAAGATGAGATTTTTTCTGTTTTTTTAAGAACATGAGAAGTTCATGGAGATCCGAAGCCAAAAGATTAAGAGTATAAAAAGCCCTCGTCTTTTCAAATACATCAAACTTAGGTTTATCACTCTTCCCATGGCCTCTATGATCCCATAGGAGAATCTCGAAATCTTCTTCTAAAAATGGAATCAATTTATCGAACGAATGATGATCTGAACCGTATCCATGGCACAATCCAATAAAAGGTTTATCAACAGCCTCTGATCGCCTTTCTTTCCTTTTTTGAAGGATTTTATAGAATATTCTGAGATTATTACTGTTTTTAAAATACGGCATCTTTTTTCAACCATTTAACTTGGGAATAGCCATCGGGCCATCTGGAAGAATCAAAATGCGTAAATCCCTCCCATATTTTTGAATAGACCGTTCAATCGCTTTTTCCACCGATTCAGCATATTTTAGGCCAATGGTTCCAAGTTCTTCTTCATCCATTTCTGAGATTACATACACATCGGATATTGAAAGTACTCTTGTTAATACTTGGATTTCCCAGCTGTCCTTACACCAAATCTCACGATTTGTAACCTTCTCAAATAACTCTTGGGGAGACATATCCATGTTAATTAACTCATCGAATTTTTCCTGTCCCACGCCGTCTCGGCATTCATTAATGGAAATAATTGTTCCACCTTCTTTTACGGCCAGCTCCCCTATGGCCATACTTTTAACAGCTTGGTAGAGATTCAAATCCAAGGGATAGCCCCCATTCGTGGTGATTACCACATCATAGGGATCTGAAATATCATCGAACACTAAATTATCCTGATATTGAACAAGTTCATAATGGGCTTGAATACCCCCCGCCACCACTTTAGTAATTTGATGATCTGGATTGATACATACATTCACCATAAAATCGGGGATAACCTCTTTCATTTTTGCCGTATCTAACGCATCCTCATAAATGGGATTGCCATCTAATACCCCAAATCTTGAATATGGCGAGGCGATGTTCTTTGGAGAGTGGTTTTGGAGTATTGTTTCACTTCCAGCAACACCCGGAACAATTGCCTTCCTTCCACCAGAATACCCTGCAAAAAAATGAGGTTCTACATACCCGGTAATAATTTTCACGGATGCATCAATATAATGTTTATTTATATAAACTGGAGTATCAAATGAATTCTCCCCCAAATACTTGAGATTATCCTCATCTTCCGCAACATGGTTAATTATATCATACTTGAGGAGAATATCTTCCCCTAACATCTTTTTTAATTCATCAGGTGTGGTTTTACGATGAAGTCCCGTAGCAATTAGTATTTGAATTCTGTGATCTGGGATATTCTTCTGCTCGCAAATTTTTAAGATAACTTCCAAAATCGATTTACTCGGAACAGGCCTGGTACTATCTGAGATTACAATACACACTTTACCTGTATCAGTATCCTCTAAGATTTTTTGAAGAGGTTGAGAAAATGTTGGATGGGAAATTGCCTCTTCAATTTCTTTTTTGGGATCCTCATATGGTTCCTCTGATTTTGCTCGAATAACTTTATAATCAAGATCTTCATCAACTTGAAATGTTAAAGACTCTTCTCCGTAGGGAAATGTAACTTGCACTTTTTTGCACTCCTATCTAAACTTATTTAGGTTTTGATTAAATTTAAACTTCCGATTTATAAGGCGAACATTATAAGAACAACGAATAATCCAATCATTGCTCTCACGTACCATTTTTCAATATTCCGTTCAATTTCCTCCTTATTATGAACTTGAGTATTCTGAGGATAATTTCCTTGTTTCTTTTTCACCCTATCCCCTTTTTTCTTTGGCCTTTTTCCTTCCTCTTTCTCTTTTTCTTCCTTTTCGTTTTTCCTTTTTTCTTGCTCTTTCTCCTTCTCCCTCTCTTTTCCATATTTTAGAATTTTAAAATAGCTTAAATATACAAAAGAAAGGGGAATCCATACTAATAACGATCTGTAAAATTCTATTAAGATCAAACTAAGGAAAAGTATTCCATATGTATCTATTTTATTAATCAAGGTTCTTGAGTTGAATTTCTTTCCGAAAATTTGATGAATAAGAGCAGGATGCATTCGTGAATTTTTAATTAATTGGTGATTAAAGTGCAATTGGCCCAGAGAAAGGGCAATAATTAAAGAAAACCAATCCATTGCAAAGGTATTCAGAAGCATTCCGTAGATTAAAGAAAAGATAAAACTAAATGTATTCAATCCCAATAATATAAATGTTCTTTTTTGAAAATCCAAGTATTTTTCATAACTTAAATAATATCCAACCCAAAAACAACTTAGATAGAGAAGATCAAGAATTATAAATAAG
>CAZEPC010000192.1:0-4491 GCA_964513765.1 uncultured archaeon | reverse complement strand
ATAATATCCAACCCAAAAACAACTTAGATAGAGAAGATCAAGAATTATAAATAAGAAAGAAAGACCGTAGAGCAAAAAATGAGAAATCTTCAGTGCCAGCACCCCACAAGATACCAAGAAAAGGACTGATTTATGTTTGAAATGAGATTTTTCTTTTTTTCCGGACCAAAGCAATGAGAGCATAAAGAATACAGAGAGTAAAAAATATGTGGGAATTCCAAATATTAGATTATCTAACAACCAGTCATTTCCAACATTTACGCGCGTTATAAGTAATCCCAAAATGAATAGAAAGAGTCGATTAAGAATAAAATCCGATTTCTTAAACCAAAATAAGGGGGCCACCTGTCTTTCTTTTTCACGGCATTTCTGTTTTTTCTCCATTGTTATGTTATACCTCTGTTGCCTCTGTATTGTAAATTCTTGTTGAATTTTCAAAATCTAGGATTAACGAAGAATTTTGATACTCAATAACCGTTCTCTGACTGCCAAATTCTTGATAACAATAGGGATTGTCAAATCTTGGATAAGAATCCAGCTCTATCTGCTGATTTTCACAATATAAATCGCTTTTCCAGTCTACCTCCATTAATCCTCTTGAAGGGGATTCATACTGAATGCTGTATCCCAAGGCATCTTGATTTACATTTAACCTCGCATTCTTTATATTGTTAATAAAATCGGAAAAGGATCCGGATTCATTTTTTCCACCCAATTCGGTAATCCACACATTTTTCTTCCCTTCAACCCGCAATTCAATATTCGATTCCCACCATGCATCTTTATATGAATAAAGAGCAAGATAACTATCGTTCCTTCTGCCAAAAACCCAATTTCCAGATTCTTTGATTTCATCGAATGCCCATTGCGGAAAGTAGGCATGGTGATATTTCTCACGGTTAGAGGAATTTTGTTTTCCTAATGAATCAAATACGAGTTCTAGTTCGCCGAGCATACTCTCCCGATCATATTGGATAATCCCGACATTCTTATATAAAGCTGCTTTCGGCATCCAACCACCTATGAATTCGCCAGGAGCCTTACATAAACCGCTGGGAGAGCTGGTAAAGACATAGGCGTCCGAATCTATTGTAGCTTGCCAAATATGTTCTTGGAACCCGTTTAATCCCTTTTGGTGATCTTGGGCACCGCTCAATTGATAATAAGGAGTTCTGTAAGTATATTGATTGGAGGTTTCCATTGCAATTCCGCGGGTTATTTGTTTAATCATTTCACAATAATCTTCTAAACTCTTTCCCCGTAAGTTTGCCATAATTTGAATGAAATCAGTAAGAAATTCTGGTCCATAAATGAGGTTGGTGTCCAAATCATAATCATCTACAACTTCTAAAGTGGATTCTAACACGGGGCCCGCCACCGGTGCAGCAAGTGACCACCAATACATAATATCTTCTAGTTTTTCATACCCTAAACCGTACATTTCACCATCATAAACCGAAATACTATTCCTTTCTCGATGTTCGTGGGAATACCGAGAATCTTCTGCGATTCTCTCTAAGATTAAAGGAGGAGAATAAACATCACTAGTTACCATAGCAATAACTGCCTTATCGCCCGTCGACCATTTGTGATGGGCACCTATACCCAACCCAACCCACGCAATTTCCGTGGTACTTTCCCTTCGAGAAAGTTTATCGGTATCAAATCCCACTTTTGATTTATCATAAGCACGCGCATGGCAAGTGGCATATTCTGCTTTAAAATAATTATTGGCAAACCCAAATAAGAACAAATCAACGAACATTTTTGCTCGAGTCGCAATTGATTGATTGTTTGCAAAATCCACCAAATTCATTAAAGCAGCCATATCATGTTCCAAATACACATTTGAATGCCACTCAGTAAACCCAGTTTTTGCCCTAATATCCATCCAAGCATCGATGTATCGCTCAGCGCGTTTAGCATGTTGAGATCCAGTCATTTGGGAAACTGAAAAAGTTTCATTGGGAAACATTTGGCCTATTAATAATTCTGAGCTATGATATTGAATCTGATGGTTTTCTGTCCAAAATATCGCGGTATCATTTCCAGGATCTGTAAACCAATATTTTGCATCCAAAAGTACATCCTTTATTTGTTGTTTAATATCCGAACTAAGAACATCGGTTTTTTGATTTAAATAGAGTAACCTCGCAAGTACCACCAATCTAAAGTCTTGACAATCAACCCGATTTCTAACCTCATCCAAGGCCCATCCAATGGAATTTTCATTTATATTAGGATTCCCCAAATAAACACGGGCCATTTGCTGATTTAGACCTCCACTTTTATTAGATTCCGCTAAATAATAATCCCTTCTCTGCGCGTAGGTCTTATTGGTATTCATAAAAAGTCGCTCATAATACCCCCTGTTTCCGTTATCTTCTTCTAATACCATAAATGAAGGAATATAGGAATAAGCGGGAATAATAATTGCAATTAAAAGAAATACAAGATAATGGCCTTTTCTCATTTGATTTCAAATAATCAACACACAAATTACACAAAAATCTTTTGATTTTAAAAGATATTCGGGATAAAATAGAATATTTTTAATGATTTTATTAATAAGGAGATAATTGATGAATCCTTTGTTGGTTATCGGTAAAAAAAATGGGAAAAATGATTTTATTGACATTCTAAAGAAGTTCAATATTAAGTATCAAAAAATAAACACAGAGGATAAAATAAGAGATTTCATTAAAAATAGAGAAAAAATCGATGATTATTTTTGTAAAAACAAGTTTCAAGGACTTATTATTATTGCTTACAATTACCCGAAACTGCCTCACAAAGAAGAAATTGTGGTTATTAGAAGCATCCTCAACATTTTTCTTCAAATGGAAAAACCCATTTTCTCGGAATTTTTTCCGATCTCTGGGATCTTCACCAATGAAGTTCAGCAAAACCCCTTTTGGCGTTGGATAATTGTAAATGGAGAAAAAAAGCAAAAAAAGGCGAAAGATGGACATCATTTTTCCACTAATCTCTCTCACTTGACTCTTCTAGAACCTCACCAATGTTTCAGCCTTCAACCTGAAAAAAATATAAAAAAACAGATTAGACCTCATGTATTTTATGGAAAAGTAGCGGGAGTGTATAATGCGATCTATGGGCTGCCAAAAAAGAAAGAAGTAGCGTTAGGGAAATGGAAAAATTGTCTTTTTTCTCACACCCGTATAAGTCATTTTATCACAGCAGAATACAGACTTAGGTCCCGTTGGAGAAACCTCATACTTAATATCATTCTATTTTTGAGAGAAAATACGGAACACGGTGAGTCTAAAAAGATTAAGAAAAAAATCGAGGAAATCAGGAAAATAGAGCATTCTTTAGAGAATAGGACTCAGAGTTTTAAGAAAACACAAAAGAAAGATAATGAGAAAAGATTCTTGGCTTGCATTGAAAAAGGTCTAAACTGGTTCGAGGGGGCGGGAATGTTGGATGGATACTTGGGATCAAATGGAGTCTACGAGGGATATACCAGCGCCTTTGGTCCCTACGGGATGAAATTTTTAAAAAAGGACGATTTTTTGGGCCAGATCAGTAAAAGGGCAGATTGCACGGCGGATACTGCGTTTGCTTTTTCGCTTTTTTCCCATATCTCTCCAAATAAGACCAAAAAAATAACGGAGGAAAAGATAAAGACATGGAAATTCATTGGAGAGAATCTTTTTAAGGATTTAACAGGAAACTGGCAATATTATAATGGAAATCGGGGGATCTTTCGCGGTTTTTTAGGATGGTTTGAAGATTATTATAATAAATACGTTTCATACAGCGACGATAATGGAAGATGCACCCTTCAAATGCTTTTTTATGGGCTATTGAAGAAAGATATTAATCTAATAAAGAGGGGTCTGGCGGGTTCGATTGCCCTAAAACAAACGATGGGAAAAAACGGACACAGATTCACCAGAATTGATCTCAAAGATTTCTATAAAAAAACATGGCTTTTTAGAAAAAAAGGAAGAAAATGGTTTAGAAACCATAAAACCAGAAAAAGTGAATATAAAAGCCCACATTATGAAGGATGGACATATGCGGCAATTCTTTATGGCGCCTATCTAACAGAGGACAAAGAAGCAATTAAATTAGTTAAGAGGGGAATTGATGATTATATGAGGTGCTTTCCTGAAATTCCCGTTGAACATAGCATCAATGATGATTTCTCTAAACTCTTGATTGCATGCACGATTCTTTATATGTGCGATTCTTCCGACCGACATAAGAGCTATATAAAGAGAATTGTAAGCTTTTTCGCCGAGATTCAAGATCAAAATACCGGGGCATTCCCCGAGAGGGATCCATTCCAAGAACATGCCCGAACCGAGGGCAGCAATAAGGATTATGGAGGAGGAGAGGCCGCCCTATACACAAGTGAAGAAGACACCATCACAGATCAATTATATTCGGGAGCTTTCATTGCTTGGGGGTTATATTTTGCAAATAAAATATTAGAGGATGGGAGATCAAAAAATATGCTAGTTC
>CAZEPC010000191.1:0-8648 GCA_964513765.1 uncultured archaeon | reverse complement strand
TTTTCAGTAAAACTTAAAGACTATCTAAAATTATTTAAAAACTACAATCTATTTGATATTCAAGAAAAAAAAACGGATAAATATAAGAAAAACGATTCTGTCAATGTTTGTAAAGATTTGGACAATTTAATTGCTAAATCAAAATATATCCTCATTGCTGTTAAACCAGCATATATGGAAAATTTACTTCTTAATATTAAAAAAATTGGAATAAAAAACAGAAAAATAATTTCAATTGCTGCTGGATTAAGAATATCATTCTATAAAGATAAGTTAGGAGAAGATGCTTCAATTACAAGAGTAATGCCTAATACTCCTTTAACAGTGGGAGAAGGTGCCGCAGGTATTACTTTTGATCCGAATTTAGATGACAAAGAAAAAGAGATAATAATGAATCTCTTTAAAGAAAGTGGAGAAATAATCCTTTGTGAGGAGGGGGATTTAGATGTTGTTACTGGCCTCAGCGGAAGTGGCCCTGCATATGTATTTATGATGATTGAAGCATTGGCAGATGGTGCCGTAAATATGGGGTTAAACCGGAAAAAAGCATATAAATTGGCGGCACAAACCTTACTCGGCGGGGCAAAAATGTATTTAGAAACTAAAAAACATCCTGGAAAACTGAAAGATATGGTCACCTCTCCGGGTGGAACAACAATTGAAGCAGTACGGATCCTTGAAAACAAAGGATTAAGGAGTGCTCTAATAGAGGCGGTAATTACTGCTACCAAGAAATCTAAAAATATATAAAAATTTATGTGTGAAAATCATCCCCACCCTAAATGGATGGGGACTTCTTTCGATTTTTGTTAAAAAACAGATTAAATTTTTTTTTATTTTCTAAGTGTAAGTTACAACATTCATGAAATCTAATTCTGGTATGGCTGAATAGAGTAAATAGAGCAAAAATATACCAATTAAAGCAACCCAAATTGTATTATTCCAATTCATTTTTACAAAGAAATGTAAGATGAGTATAAACAATAGAAAATTAATAATGGGTGCCATATTAGTCACGTAATTCCTTCCTCCATTGTTTGGATCCAATAAATTCCTTAATTGAGCCATTCCATCCCCAGCATAACCTAGGATTTGGACAATCACACCTGTTATTAAGGAGATAATTATTACCATAATTAAAGAGGAGAGTAATAACATTATCTTTTTATCAGAAGCAAAGGTTTTACTCACAATAATTCGGGTTGCCAAATATAACATTAACCATAATAAGATTGTAGCAATCAATATATAAACAATAGTCATTCCATCAAAAGCCATATGTTTTATAATAAATCGATTTATTTAAAACGGATCTTTTGAAAAAATAAAACGTTTTATCATTAAAAAAAGATATGAGAACCTTAAATAAGAACTGGAGGGATAAGTTTCGACCTCTAAGTCCAAATTGTATCTTTTTCACTTGCCTAATTCCTTAAATAGGTGTTGCAGACACCCTCTCGAGAGGAATCTTCGGTTTTTTATTCCTCCTTCATTGATTTTTTTATTCCCTATTTTCCAACACTTTTATTTCTTATCCACATATACAAACCTACTGCCCCAAATATCCCAATCAAGGGGGCAAAAATATTCCAATTAATCCATAATCCCGAATCTTTTTCATCCCCTTCTAATTTATGGAAGAAATTAAAAGAATAATCTTCCATTTTAGTAAGATTTGTATCAATATGATAATCATATTGATTACCTGTATTGAATTCGGTTAAGTTAAGATTTGTGTTAGAATAAAGAAATATTCCAGTACTATTTTGAATGAAGTATTCGGAATTATAATCTATTTCATAAAGGGATGCGGCTCAACCACATCCAAAAGTTTTCATAAAATTTCCATTGATTGAAAACTTTTGAATGCTTGTATTGATTGTATCATAAATAATAGCTTTTTCTCCATCATATGTGAAATTTTGGCAAAATGTATCATTTATAACAAGTGATAAATCCCTTAAATTAAATGTTCGATTTGCCGTATATCGAGGAAAATTATGTAATCCTCCTTCTCTAAGATATAAGGGAGTATTAGTTGAATAATTAAAGGGCAATAATTTGGATTCATTCAAGAGATAAGAATAGCTGCTTGTTTGAATATTATCTGGAAAATCTAAATCTTCCAATAGAAATCTTCCTTGTATTGCATTATAAACCAAATAATTTTCAACTCTTACATTTCTTTCCAATAGATTGATTGTTTGGAGGGTAGTTATATTATGAATAGATTTTTCTTCATTCTTTTGGTCATATTCCTTTATTATTGTTTGATATTCGATTTCTCTTTGATCTATTATGAATTCATTTCCAAAAATATCTTCATCAGTGTCTGAACAAAACCCTTCTCCAATTAAAAAAGAAATGAAAAGAGAATTGAAACAAAGTATTAGAATACATGTCATTCTTTTGCGATTTTTGGAAATAATGAATTTGTGGAAATAAGAAATGTTTGCTTCATTTCTTGGTTTTTCCATAAATATCTATATTCTTTCTTCCATTTATTTTTTAACTAACTGTCAAAGAAGTCCCCAATCCTTTAGGGAGGAAGGTATTAACAAAAAATACAATATTTACTAGTCGGATTAAGAGGATTCATCTTCATTGATATTTTCCACAGATCCGTGTCTTTTCTCATATTCAATTAGGGCTTTCAAATTCCTTTTTTTACTTATCTTATTGATAATAAAGATAGATACAAAACCAAAAGCAATAATAGAACCAATAATGGAATATGCCACAATATCTCCTCCATTCTCTCCTTCCCAAGGCCAAAAATTGTTGCCTCCTCCATCTTCATTATTCGTTGTATTTTGATCTCCGAAATTTCCATTTATAGAGGTTAAACTATAAGTAATTTCATGATTTTGATAAATATCAGGATCATCACCGAGATACTCAAGAATATTGGAAACGGAATAACATAAAATACCTGTATTTTTCTCATAATAATATTTGATACTGCAATTAAGCAAAGGATTTGGACCAAGACCGCATACATAACCACCTGCATAAAATATTTGCCCCACCCATTCGTATAAAATACATTCAGTCCTAACATTTTGGACAAAAAGAATTTTTTCTCCGATATAATCAAAACTGGTGTTTATTCGCAACCCATGTATTATTAATAATGCTTCAAGGAAATAGGAGTTATTGGTAGAGGGCCCAAAACTATCTTTGGGGGAGAACCAATGGACATAAAGATTATTTAAGCTTAAATTCACAAATTGGTCGGAATTTCCTTGTATAAACCGAGTTTTTGGGTCTATTTCTACATATATTCTATCTTTTATTTTTGTTGAGCTGGCGCAAGCTTTTTGCCAAATGCTGTAATTATAATTTCCCTCTAAATATAGTTTATTTTGAACAGAATGATCAAAACTAATATTTAAAGACCCATCTCCCTCAAATTGCCCTTCATTCCAATGAATCATCTTTTGTTCAATATTATATTCAATCTCCGTAATACTACTAAAATTATCTGGGAAATTTGGATTAGATTTTCCAAGAACTCTTATAATATTAATATTGAGAATTAATATTAAGAATAAAATTACAAAAAATCTTCTTTTTTTAAATTTAGACAATCCCATTCTTCCTAATTGAAAAAAGGATTTAGCAATATTTAAAAATATAATATTTTTCAATCTATAAATCATAAATGATGAATATTTAATTCAGAGAGATGAATAAAATTAAAATGTTGGAATTTCCAAACACTAAAAAATGTTCTATGTTATTTTGTTGGATTAATTTAAAGAAAAGGAAGGATTATTGTACAAATCATTTTTTTTTTTGAAAATTCATTTACCAAATACCTGAATAATTAAGTAATAAATCAATACCCAAACCAATCGAGAAACTGGTTAAAATTATGATTATAATTGAGAATTTCATTGATTCTCTTTCTTTTCTTTTAAATTCTGTAAATACCACTAAAAGAATAAAACAAATAATCCCAAAAACGATTAAAAACCAGCCCCATCCTAAAAGATCTTTTCCAGAAGAAGTGGGATTTACATTATTTTGGAAAAAGATGTTTGCAATTTGAAATGACATATTCAAAGAATATTTATTCAATAAAAATAAAAAAATTTTCCATAAATTCTCTATAATTTTGAAAAAAAGATAATTCTCGCTAAATAGAAAATTTTGTCCCAATAAATTCTTTTCTAAAATTAGTAACTGCTATTTTTATTTGCTCAACATTTTCTTTCTCAATAATAAGCCTTTTATAGAATTTTGCAACTTCTTTCATGTCTTTTTCTTTCATGCCTATACGGGTCAACTCTTGAGTACCTAATCTCAATCCAGAGGGATTTTTAAGTGCTGTTTTAACATCATCTTTAAATAATGTATTTTTATTAGAGATAATATTGGCATTTTCGAGCTTTTTGGCAATTATTGCTCCGCCACCAAAAGAAGATACATCAACTAAAACTTGATGAGATTTTGTATAGCCTAAATCCTTTGCCAGAACCTCAAAACCATAAGAATCAAGATTTTGAGCGAGAGATTTTGCATTCTTAATCGTTTGTTCAGCATATTCTTTTCCATATTTCAACATTTCCAAAAGGGCAATGGCTAATGGAGGAAATCTCCATAAATGATGATTCGAAACTAAACCAGGGAAGATAGCATTCCTAATTTTTTTATACATTTTCTTTTTTTTGTCTAATGATTTATCATTTGCCATAATTAAAGCACCTTGAGGACCCGGGAAAGTTTTATGGGTAGAACCCAACAGAATATCTGCACCTTCTGTTAGGGGATCTTGGAACTCACCACCCGCAATCAAACCCAACACATGAGAACCATCGTAATGTATAATAGTATTTGTATCTTTGCAAACCTCGGCAATTTCTTTCACAGGATGAGGAAATAGAAATACACTACCCCCCAAAGTTATTAATTTAGGTTTGTATTTTAGAATTTTCTCAATAAAAGCTTCGGTGTCAATATTGAATTTTTTTTCATCATAAGGAATATTATGAATATTTAAATTTCTACAACCTGCACCCCCAAATTTTCTAAATGATATGTGTGCACCATGAGGCAACTGGAGAGAGAAATAATTATCTCCCGGTTTCATGAGGCCACAAAAAAGAGCCAAATTCGCAGTTGTTGCTGTTGGACATCTAGAATCAACAAAATCGCATTTGAATAGTTTTTTTGTTAAATCTATAACCATTTGTTCAATTTCATCTTGATATTTTTGTCCTTGATAAGCTCGTTTTCCAACCAAACCTTCCGCATACCTATGTTCAAAGTCATTTTCCATAACATTTTTTGCTTTGGAACTCATAAGGTTCTCAGATGCAATCATATTTAGAGTTTCTGAACCCCGCCATTTATTTTGATTTTCCACACATTTTTCAATTTTATATAACCATTTATTTTGATTCATACTTATTCTATATTTTTATAATTATTATATGCTTACCTTTCTTACAAAAAAAAGTGGAAAAAGTACGAACTGGTATTGAATAAGTTTTAATAGCATACAATAAATACGAGATGGTTTAGTTAAAAATTTGTTTAACTAAAAATAATCAAAAAGATTTAGTTTAATTGGGATATTTGAAAGAAAGAGGAGAGAATCATTTAAAAATAATATAGAATAATGCCATTATTCTTAGATAAACCCCAATACGATATTTTCCAAAAGAAATAAGTATTATATTATTTTATATTATTTTAAAATGTCTAGTGAAAAATATTGCCCCGAAAAATAGATCCAGAAAAGGATGCATATGCAAAAACACTTTTATTACAGAATCTTCCCATTAAAAAGATAAGAGATGAACTTAAAAATGTCTTTGGCTCTGCTATTAGTCCAAACAGATTGATTAAATTTAAAAGAGACTTGAAAAAGAGTAAAGAAATAAATGGGAAAAACCTTCATGAATCGATTCCTTTTCTTTTTAAATCGGAAATATCCCAAGAAAAGAAAGAAGTCAATGTTTTAAATGAAAGGATTAAACAAAACACAATCTTAATCCAAAAATTATGGAAAAAAATACAGAAAATTGACATATTGTTGGAAAAAATCCATCCTTCTCTACAAAAAATTTATGACCTCCTGGATAATAATCAGAAATCAGATAAAGATTATCATCAAATATCAGACAATAAAATATTACAGGAAATTGAACATAGAAAAGCAAAAATTGTAAATTTTCTTTTAGATATGGAACCCATAAGCATAGAAAAAATTGCAAATAAAACCGAAATGAATCCAACTATTCTTGAATGGGTTATAAATCAACTTAAAGAATTAGGAATGATTGGGGAAATTAAAAAAAATGGGACTATACTATATGAATATATATATTAACAATTTATGCAACAAATTCATATTCATTTTTAGCAAGAACCTTATTCCTTTTTATTAAAAGCCTTTCCAAAATTCCTTTTCTGATTGTTTTAAGTCTAAATTCCTCAGAACTGCTTACCTCGCTCTTTTTAGGAAGATCAAGACCGTTAATATCATAGGAATTAGAAATGACAATTGAACGATATTTTTCTGGTATTTCATCCTTAAAATCTTTAGCGAAAGCTTCAATAACCCTATCTAAATTTTCCTCATTAAATGGTATTTTTAATTTTGCAAATTTTAGTTTTTTGTTTATATCTCCTGAGTCTGGACTTTTCTTTGAGGGACGTGGAGGTTTCGATTTAGCTTCCATAGAAACAGAGCCATCTTCCGAGGAAAAATTAAGAAATGAATAACATTCCTTAATTCCATCAACTACTAATTTCTTGATTTTTTCTTTCGAAACAGTAAGAGCCGATTTCATTTTGGTTTCATATT
Source organism: uncultured archaeon (assembly GCA_964513765.1). Taxonomy (GTDB): domain Archaea; phylum Asgardarchaeota; class Lokiarchaeia; order Sigyniarchaeales; family Promethearchaeaceae; genus CAZEPC01. The sequence goes on along the minus strand of CAZEPC010000191.1, from coordinate 1,831 downwards.
TTTTTGTTTTACCAGATGATTCTTCAGGGTACCATTCATCAGAAAACCCAAATTCTTTCATCATTGAAGTGAAATCATCGCCGCTCATAATATTACCTTTAACCGATAATTCATCATCATTGATTAATTCTAAAGCAATTCTAGTCATTTCATCTTCCATTTCATAAGATCCTTTTATTGTGATATTTTTAGATGATTTGGAAATTCTTACTGCGGGTCCTCCAAATTCACCTCTGCTATATCGGGTGAAATGTTTATGAATATCTAAATTTTCGCCTAAGGGATCCTCAACTTTTGGTTCTTCAATAATTTTCATGATAAAATGTTTCATCTTTTATTCACAACTTATTCGCTTATAGTTATTTATTTTAATTCAAATCTCCCCTAAAATATTTTGATTATAATCAAGAAGAATAAACAACAGAGAAGAAAGATGAGGAAAAAATGGAAAAAGAAACTAAAAAATAATAGTCAAGGGGCGTTAATACGCCCGAGAAAAAAATAAGGGAAATATCTTATTTGCAACTAAAATTACAAATATTTAATTGCTAATAACATATCGTCTTTAGTAATTTTCTTTCTCTTTGCATGTTCTGCAAATGAAAGAGCTTTTTTCGTTAATGTTTCTGCTACTTCTTCTAAATTGTCGATAAGTAAATCGACAGCGTCTCTTGCAACAATTGATGCACCTTGCTTTTTCATCAATTTTCTAACAGGAGACCACGCAAATGCTGAATTTTTTTTAGCCATTTTTAACATACTCCTCCGCAAAATTGCGAGTAATATTAAATTTGATTTGTATATACTAAGCGATATTTGATCAAAGTCATTATCTTTGATAAAGAAATAATTTCTCCGACAAATATAGATGCTAAGTATAGTACAATCTAATTAAATAATTACATATCAAGTATTTAAATCTTTTGTAGAATGACCCTTATAGAGTAAATAAATTCAATGCATTACCCAAGATCGACAAAATTTAAGGTTTATTATGGGGGAAAATATCTTAGATAAACCGATTAATATATTTAAAATAAAATCAATTTCTCCGTATAAGATCGAAAATAGAAACCTAATCGTAATTTAAAACAGCAAAAAGAATTAAAAGTCTTATTTTAAGACAGAAAAATGAGAAAGGAAGTATTAAAATAATGTCAAGATATGGGAAAAAACAAAATGAAAAAATAACCTCAAATCTTTATATCCAATGTTTCTATTTGGACTGTTCTTTAATAAGGAAACATACCAATTTTTTTTATTCCTTTTTCTTCGGGAAAACCAGCTATTATATTCAGACATTGTGTAGCATTTCCAGCAGTACCTTTCACCAAGTTATCTAAAGCACAAAGACTAATTATCCTATCAATGTGATTATCAAGCTCAAATCCAACATCTACATAATTCGTACCCATAATCAGTTTGGGATCTGGTAATCTAAATAATCCCGCTTTCATTTTCCTAAATCTAATAAATTTTTCTTTTCTATAGAATTTTCTATATGCCTTAATAATTGTTCTCTCATCAATTTCATTAAGCGGAAAAGAATAAATTGTTCCCAATATACCTCGAGTCAAGTTTACAGCATGAGCAGAGAACCCCACTTTAACATCTTCACCACAAATATTAGACAATTCTTGTTCAATCTCTGCAGTATGTCTGTGACCCGTCATTTTATAAGGACGAATAGAATTTGCCCTTATGGGATGGTGACTTGCTTCAGTCGCAGAAGCACCAGATCCGGAAGATCCAGTTTTTGAATCGACAATAATTTTTTTTCTGTCAATAAGATTTTCATTTATTAAAGGAGCTAAAGCATATATTGCACATG
>CAZEPC010000190.1:0-8655 GCA_964513765.1 uncultured archaeon | reverse complement strand
TCCAACAATCAGCCCTTTTCCGAAGAACACAAATCCCAATACATAGGCGCCACTTACCGCTAAAGACATAAATAAAATTGTTTGTGGGGTGATTTGCCCCGCCTTACCTAATCCGTAAATCATACCCATCGCATTTCCTGCTTGATTTCCAGCAGTACTGACTTGATTTAAGGATACAAATGCGATGATAAAAAGTCTAAAATAGAGCTCTTTTTGTTCGGCATCAATAATACCAGTTAATTTTCGATGCACCTTCTCTTGGATTATATATTCTACTCCCATAGCGATGAGATAGGCGAAAAGAGGCCCAATTACCCACCCTAATAGTACTAACCCAACCTGCTGGACATTCAGAAGATCTCTGATTGAGGTGTTGATTCGGAGGCTTTCGACAATAATAACCCCTATAATTGATCCGACAACGGTTTGGTTTAGTGATATAGGGACTGCGGTGAAAGCCCCTATTAATAACCAAATAATGGAGGTTAAAAGGACAGTAAACATCATTGGATCCGTGTAGACAACTCCCTCGCCGAGTATGCTTACACCAAGGGTTTTCCCTACATTTTGAGAGAGAAACATGGATCCTAAGAAAATAAGAAATGCCCCCCAGATCATGGCTTGTTTTACCGAGAGAGAATTACTCCCAATCGTGGTGGACATAGTTTCTTCTTGGGCTCCGATACTGAAAGCCAACACCAAGCTTATTGAGAAAATTGTCAAGACATAGGAATCCATTTTGTTTACTCCTTACGCATTAGTTTTTTGGTATTATAATATGTATGGGTTTTATAATGTATATTTTAAAATGAGCTTTCTCGCCCCATCTGCGAATCTCACGGCTATTAAGATGGTTCTTCGTAAATTTCGCATCAGGATCTCGTAATAAATAATATCTTCTACCTTTTGTTCGGTAGTATAAATTGCCTCCAGGAAATCAACTTCGTACACCCACATATTCCTTTGGATGTGGTGGATCTCCCAAATTGTATTTTTGGCTTTTTCAAAATTATTAAAAAGTGCCCTCACCAATTCTTTGAGATATTTTCCAAGGTCTTTTATGTCACCAATTCCCGCTAACATTATATCACCCAAGATTGGTGACATATTCGGTCTATAGGCTCGGAGTCTCCGGATCACAAAGTCTGCTGAATCCCCGATTTCCAGCAATTGATTCGCAATATATTGCCGATCCTCTCGGGAAAAATTCATGGTTTCTCTGGTATACATCTGTTGGATTATTTTATGATACAGATCGTGCAAGTGTAATTCATCAGAGATGGTCTTTTTGGCTTTCTTCTCAATAACTCCGGATTCTTGCTTACACAATGCCTCCAAGCACCGGTAAAGTGAATTTAAGATTTTTTGGAGGTCTTTCGCTGCATCTTCAAATAACTCGATTAATGCGGGTTTTGGACTCACAAGACCTTTTATCTTTTCAACAATTTTCATAAAGTTGTCTCTCTCAGAATTTTATATTGGGCTTTATTTAGGATGTATTATATTTTAATTATAGAATTTATTGTTAATTAGGGTTAGCTTTCTTAGATTAATAACTAAATTATCTTCTTTTTTTCATATACAGATAAAAGTATAAAAGCATAGCCGTTTTGTAAATTATTAATGGTGTTGTATTTAGAATTAGAAGGAAATGCCTATGAAAGGGGTTTTCAACAAGGTCTAAAGCTCAGAGAAAAAATTGATGAGGCTTTGGATTTTGTGTTTCATTCAAAAATGTTCACAGATCTTATGCCCAAGTATCTTCCCATAAAAACAATTCTTTTTGGGTTGGGGATGTATGCTAGAAAAAATATTAGAAAGCCAATTAGGAAGAATTTTCCCCATCATTTTACTAAGATGATGGCTGTCGCGGAAGCGGCAAAAATCCCAAAATATATGTCATATATGTGCCATTTTGTGGAGATCATAAATATGATGCCGGGTATAATATATTCCCCAGATCCAAATAAAAACCTTAAATTTGGTTGTTCTCAGTTATTTGCCCTCAATAAAGCAACTCAAGATCAATATGATTATTTTGCCCGCAATTATGATTTTCCGACTATTTTACAGGCATTTCAAATGGTTAGAAAAGAAATACCGGTGAATGGCTATATAAATATCAATATGAGTCAATTCCCCTGGGCTCCAAGCCACACAGGTTTGAATGAAATGGGGTTGGCCGTAGGATTTAATAACGGAAGGGCGTGGCGAAAGGATAACGGAGATTTCACTACAAAAGGAGTTCCCTCGACATTTTTAATTCAAGAAGTCTTAGAAAAAGCGGCAGATATCGAAGAAGCAACGGAAATAATTACTAATTTTTCTGAAAGAACTATCGGAGGTCATTTTGGTATGCTCGATGCGGAGGGCAATGCCAGACTTATAGAAACCACTTCCTCCCGGTTTGCAATTCGGGATCCCGAAGATGGGCTTTTGGCCCACACAAACCATTATATAGAAATGAAAGATGCAAATTTACCGAAGGAAACCCGCTTTAAGGTAGAGGGCTTAGAAGTTCATCCTCAAGCCTCTCCTATTGAAAGATTGAGGAGAATCATGGAATTATTAAAACAAAATATGGGAAAATTGAATAGAGAGATTATCTATCAAATAATGTCAGACCATAATAACCAAGAACCGGATGATTTTACGGTTTGTACTCATGGAGAAGCCAGTACTCTTGCCTCAACAATTATAATTCCTAAAAAAAGAGAATTTTGGACCACCGACAATTTACCCTGCCAATCAAACCCGGAATTATTTAAATTATAAGGCATTCTCCTGCATATATCCCTCTTTTTATTTCCCTTTGCATATAATTTCATTATTTATGGTTTCATTATTTTGGCCCAGTGTTCATTCCCGATTAAATTTAATTAATTTTAATCCCACGAAAATGGAACCCCACAGTTCGGACATTTTGGGATTTTTCCTTCAATAATCGTTTTACATTTGGGACATCGAAATTTCATTGCAGATTTTTCTTTCTTTTTTGGTTTTTTGTCAATGTCCGATGATTCCCACTTGAATTCTGCTTCACAATGTGGGCACTTCGGGATAAACGCCTCGATCTCTTCCTGGCATTTTGGGCATATGCTGTATAAACTCTTTTTTACTTTTCCTTCCCCCCAATAAAATTCTGCATAACATGTAGAGCATTCGGGCTGATTGGGTTTAATTTTACCTCCACAATCAGGACATTTCAACACTTTATTATTTCCATTATTTTCTGACTTCCCGAATGTTTCCGTAAACGGTGATTGCGAATTGCCGTTATTTGATTGATTCATAGTTTTTTAAACATCGCTTGCTTTTTCAATTCTTCTTAGTTTTAACTTGATTTTTAAAAGAATTAAATTCTTTGGAGCGGATTTCTACAAAGATGTCATTGCGCCTTGAAATCTCTCTGCTTTATTTTATAGATTATAATCGATTTTCTACTATAGATTATAAGTATTTTTAATTTAAAATTTCATAAGATTATATAGTCGTCCCGTAACTTCATTCTGTGGAGGGTAAAATATTTTTCGATAATCGGGAAAATATGGACAACGCAATAATAAAAATGAATGAGGATTACCTAATGCAAAAGGAAATATCTATGTATCAAAAAAACCAAGAAGAGGCTATGTATGTGAATCAAAATCCAAAGAAGAGCATTTTAGTGGTTGATGATGATGACAATATTATTAATGTCTTCAAAAGATTTTTCAAATTGAGAAATCTTAATGTTTCATCCTATTTCGCAAATAATGTAGATAAGGCTATCAAAATATTGGAAACTCATCATATTGATATGATCCTAACGGATCTCAAAATGAAGCCGATGGATGGAGTGGATTTGATTAATTTTATTAAAAAACACAATAATTATAACATTGATATGAAAAAAAACGTTTTTATCATGACTGGATTTCCCGAGAAAGACAGATTAAAGGAGATATGTCAAAAAGACGTGGCGGAAATCATTCAAAAACCATTTCAGCTCAGTAAGATTGAAAAATTAATCATGGAAAAATGAAACATCTTTTTTTTTCAAATTGAGAGAAGCTCAATGCCACTTAAAAATCAATTCTTTTTCTTATTCTGGGAGTTCATGATATTTTAACAGATATTTTTCAAATTGTTGCCAATTATTTATGCCCATACCTATAGGTACCTCTTTTCGATAATCGGGATTTTTAATTTGAAGGTAAATCAAAAGAGGAACCACTCCCAGAAGAAAGTAGTGGACTTGTCCGTAATTATTGGTTAAGACAAATCCGAGCACAGCATACATAAGGTATTTTTGGATATATTTCTCATCATACTTTCCGAAATCATCCCTAAATATGTACAATAAAAGAGACACACCTAAGAGGAATACTAAAAACACTCTCGTTAAGTTTCCTATTTGTATTTGCCCATCACTTAGGACGTAAAGTAATTTAGGGATTGAAAACACAGACCAATTATCGAAGGTATGATCACAAGTAGGACATTTAACATAACCCATCTCGGATGTATAGAGGAAGGTGCTGTAAATAATCCCACCTGGTCCCCAGACCATGAAGATCATAAAAAACAAGGAGGCAGGAATTGCTCCTAAGATGAAATACCAGACATTCTTTATATCCTGTTTATAATGGTATGCGGCGAAAACGGGGATAAATAAGAGGACCATTTGGTAACACATAGCTCCCATAGTAATAAAGAAGGAACACCAAAATGGGCTTTTTCTCTCACCGAATGCGAGAGTTACAAACAATATAGGCAGCATTAAGAAATTGGTGACAACCAGTGTTCCAAAAGGTAATAACCACAGAAAAATCCCTGCATAATAGATACCTCGGTTTTTTCTTAATTCTAACTCATACAAATGTGAATTGTTTTGTGAATTGTTTTCTGAATAGGTTTGGTTTTTCGTTTTCTTTTGGTTTTTATCCTTATGTGCTAGGTATAAGCTTGAATTCTCTTTTTGCAACCCCTTATCGTAGGCTAAATATTTCATCAAATATTCGGATAAGAGATAGCTATAGACATTATTCATAACATACATCCCTAACCAAAAAGAATTATACCAATAGGGTAAAGCCATCGCAGGAAGAAGCATCAGTAAAGTTACGGGCCCATAGTTAAAGGGTTGATAAAATGTCCCGGATCCCCATTCTATTTCGTACATCACGGCGTAGGGATTTTCCCCCCTTAACATATTATTCATGGCATAATAGATGATTTCGCTCATGTCATTATAATGATCATAATGATTGACAATGATGAAAACCATTAACATGAGGATTCTCATCCCCAGCCCCGCGAAAAAGTAATCTTTTCTCATTTAGTTGTTCCCCGCATTGGTTAATTTCATTATTAACAATATTCTAATAAACGATGTGTAAATATTGCCCTTAGAGAAAAGTAATTATGGGAAAAATAAAAAGTTATTAGTAGCACATGTCAGAATTTAAAAATATCTTTAATTTTCGCAAACATATCTGTTTGATTTGAAATTAGTGATAAAAGGTTGCTCCATAGATTAACCGGAACATGTAATTCAAAACTCATCATTTCTGTATTGAGATATAACCTCCATAAACCTGCGAAATAAAACATTCTTGTATATAAAAGGCCGACATTTATACAATAATGGTAACTTTCTTAGGTTAAAAAGTCATACATTTATTATAGAACAAAATAATTTAACGAAAAATTACATGTTTATATATAGAATAGATGTGTTTTTTATTCATAGATATTCTCTATAAAAAAAATAATTCTTAAAAAAAGAGAGCGGAGTCAATGAGCAAAGAATTTGGAAATGGAGATTTCCTCAATGATAAAGAATGTTCATATTTTGAGGAGATATATAAAAATGTCCCGGTTGGAATAGCTATAGTAACCAAAGAGGGATATGTAATCCATATGAATTCAGCAATGATGTCAATCACGGGATGGACACCAGAGGACTTTAACAAATTTGATGTCGAGGATTATTATTATAATCCCAAAGAGAGGAACAAAGTCCGTCAGATTCTAGAAAAAGAGGGAAAAGTTGAAAATGTTGAAATTAAGCTCTTAGATAAAGCCAAAAAACCGTATTGGGCAAGTGTATCCGTGAAGCCAATTAGTTATAAGGGAAGAAAAGTGCTTTTAGTCACTCAAATTGATATCACAGAAAAAAAGAGAATAAAAAGACAGTTAATAGAGAAAGAATATAAACTCCAGGAAAGAAGTATCATCTCTATGATTTCCAGTGTTTTTATCCGAAACTCCAGAACATTTGTGCAAAAGCTTGAAGAAAGTCTTAAAATATTCGGAAATGCGATGAAATGTGATTTTACTGCCATTTTACAATCTTCTAAAAATTTTGAAAAGACAGAAACCATGTTTAAATCACAAGAAAATAATAACATCTATTCATTTTCTCCAAATGAAAAAGAGGAAGAACCAGATCACGATCAAGAGAAACACTCTCCCAAACGGTTTATAAGTTATTGGAGGAATAGCTCTTCAAAAGGAGAGAAAATTGATCGTTCTATCCTAGTGAAAAGAATTCTGGATCCCATATTTGAAGATTTTCTGGATAACCTATCCCCAAACTTTTATAAAATATTTGATGTGGATTCTATCAAACAAATAACTGAAGAAGAAAAACAAATTCTCAAAAATAACAATATTTATTCATTACTGGCACTTCCAATCTTTTTACCGGGTCGAAAGAAATCTGAACGAATTTTTGGAACTTTAATTACAAACTTTCCGGATTCGGATAAAGAGTTCCATAGGATGGAAATACACATGGCCTTGGAGGTATCTATTGTGTTTGGACTTGCGGTGAAAAATCAATTAGACGAAGTCAATATGTATAGGTTTTTAGATTCCTTAAATAATTTGTCCATTGGGACATTTATAATTGAAAAGGATCATGGAAATAAATTTAAGATGTTGCACCTTAATGAATTCCTCACAAAGAATTATTCCAAGACATTAGACAAGTTATTTGATACCAATAACTTTAATGAGATTATCTCGGAAAAGGATGCAAAATACGTGACAATCCTCTATCATTATCGGATGAAGAATGATAGTGATGAATTTCTCCCACTCCCTAATATGTACAAGGTTAGATTAAAAAATGACCATGGGACACTTGATGAAATGTTTGTTATCATCACCAAAAGAATACATGATAACAAGCAATCCTTATATGGTTTTCTAATTCCTGGAAGTGGAAAGAATATTCCAACCCCAAAGGAAATTGTAGAAAAGTTCAATTTAGATAAAAAATACGCCTCAACCCAACCTTTTGAATTTTAAACAATTTTAGATCAAGAATAAAACGGCAGTCTCATCTATCGTTCATCTATCGTTGATTTCTTCTTTCTTTTCAATGAGAAAAAGAATTCCTATCTGCCAGATTAAGATTAGTGAGAACACTGCCCATTCTGCCGGATTTAGGTCTTTGGGGATATCAAACCCATGATTTATTAACTCATGGATTAAAAATAGAAGAATGCCTCCTAAAACACTCATAAGAATTAAAAACGGGATTTTTGAAGGCCACGCACGATTTTTATATACATTTATGCTAAAAAATATAATAGATAAAAATAACGCAACCCCTAAACCTCCAAACGCTAAGAGTGCGGCTATTATATGAATGAGGCCTAAGGTTTCATTAAATATACCAACTAAGATAATGCCTAAGTCACCCAAAAAAAGTAAGAATATCCATACCCTATCCCATATTGGGAAATAATTCCTTAAGCGTTTAAATAGATAAATATGAAAGGGGATTAAATATAAACCGCTTGAAATAAACATCGTAGTAAATAATTTCCAACCCTTAGGGTTATATCCGGGATTACCCAAATTACTTATACATACCTCAGTAAATGAAAATCCATTTCCATAAAGTATTATTGTTCCGATGAACAGAGATAAGAGCAGTCCATAAAATACCATAATATATTTTTTGTAAAATTGAAGGGGTTTTTCTTTTGACCAAAACATCGCTTTCTCTCCTTTAAATTTTTATTATTTTTCAGTTGTTTAAGTGTTGAAAAAACCTAACCATTGTTTTTCGGCATCGAAGATTTCATTGGCCATCGATCTTACCTCCGCGGGTTCAAGGGCTTGAGAAATTAAGGGATCCACCATCATTGCATGTCGTGCATATTCTAAATCCCTTTCTTGGATTGCTTTCACGGTCAAGGTTTGGACATTTATACTGGGCATACAGATTGCTGCACATTGAGGCGGGATTTTTCCTTGATAGGTGCTGGTAATGGGTCCATCCCTGCCCCAACCACTATTCATTGCCACACACGGTACCTCCACGCAGCAACCTTGGGGTAGATTCTTGACTAGATTCTCATTTTTTACATTTCCCGCAAAATAGAACATTGTTGGGGTTCCAGAGTCATCCGGAGGGGTTTCACATGCATTCACAATTCGGGGAGCGTATTCCAAGGATGGTGTTTTAGGGATTCCATATTTAATCGGTTTGGCTAAAATCTGCCGAAAATGTTTTTCATCATGGGCAGGGTCCCATTTTTTTGCAGCATCTAATTTTTTCAGATCTTTTCCCTCCGATGCAAACCGGTATTTTTCAAATAGATCTTTTCGCCGTCTCACCGGAAATGGCACATACTCGCTGAGATGACTGGAACT
>CAZEPC010000189.1:0-8679 GCA_964513765.1 uncultured archaeon | reverse complement strand
GTTTAATATAACGGAAACGCAAGAAGTGATAATTTCGATAAATTTCACCCATCAATATAATAACATGACCTTGACACTAATGAAATTGGAGGAAAATACCCTTTATCAGCTTAATCAATCGAATACAAACAAGAACAAAGAAATGGTTAGTTTCCAGTCCTTCAAGAATCAAACCCTATATCTTTTGGTTACCGGGGACAATAACGGCGAGTATTATGACCTCGATTTAGTAATACAAGAGAAACCCCCACAAGACGACTTTGCAGAGGATAACGACATCATGAGTAATTCCTATTATTTAACCCCCAATTGGTACTCGGGATTAATTCACAATGACGATGATTGGTTTAGCGTATATTCAAGCGCATCAAAAAACCTCACATTTTCCATGCATTTCGACACCCAAAAAGATCTTTATTTTGCGATTTACAACTCAACCTCTGATTTAATTGGTCAAGGACAACCCACATCATTTGGATTAACATTTCATTATATTACCCCCAGCTCTGATGATTATTATTTCCGAATCCATGGATTTGATACCGATGTGAGTTATGATATTGATATCACCGTGGAATCACCCGAAGACGATTGGGCAGAAGAGAATGATGTGAGATCCGAAGCATATTATATTGGGAGTTTAGGAACTGCCAATATGTTATTGAGTTGGGATGATGACTGGTTCGGGCACTACGAACTCAATGAAAGTGATGAAATGAATGCTTCATTGAACTATGATACAAATTTAGGAAGTGGGCTCAATATTGAACTCGTTGATGGGAGCGGAGATGTGTTAGTAAGCAGTTTTAGTAACGGGAAAGATGAGGTTTCATATCATCATTTTCCTAATAGTTCGATAAATGTGTATGTCCGCATTTTTGGAGATAATATCGGGCTACCTTATGAAATGTATGTGGGAATTCAGAATAAACCGACGGACGATTCGATGGAGAATAATGACGACCAAACCAGTGCAACCGAAATCGATATTCCATTGACCGAATACGGACTTATTCAAAAAGATGATGATTGGTATAAATTTTATCTCCTCCAAGATGAGGAAGTAGAATGTAAAATATTTGGAGATAATCAAGTTCCCTTATTTATGGATTTGTATGACGGAACGGGTAGTTTCAAAAAGGGAGTGACGAAATCCATAGGAGATGACGGTGACTCTTTCTATTACCAGGCACCATCATCAGGATGGTATTATCTCTTTATTGCCGGTGATAATGCGGGAGATTGGTATGATCTTGAAATTGATTACTCTTATTCAAGTGGAGATGATTGGATGGAAGACAATGATAACCTTTACGGTGCATATCCCTTAAACCTTCCAATTAATGAATATGATTTGGTACAAAATGATGAGGATTGGTATGAGGTTAGCCTTAACCAGAACGAAGAGCTGCAAATTAGGCTAGCGGGTAATGAATGGTTCCGGGTTGAAATTCATGATAGTTATGGGAGACAAGACTACTTTGAAAAAAGTAGCTCAGAGTATGAGAAATGGTATTACTATACCGCACCCACATCCCAAGACTATTATATCTATGTGAGTGGAGATTTTAACGGAGATCTATACGATTTGGAAGTTAATGTAGGCGGCGAATATACTGGCGGCGATGATTGGGCAGAGGAAAACGATATTCGAGATGAAGCATGGAATCTAGGAGATCTAGCTGAAGGCAATATTACCAAGATTGGATTAACGCAAAAAGACCAAGATTGGTTTTCGTTATGGATCCCCGAAGGGACAAATATCTCTCTGTTTTTCAGCGGCGAAAGCACCTACTATATGGACATCGATATATATAATTCCGCAGGTAGAACAATTACACATTTGGAGAAGCCCATAAATAATCAGGAAATCACGTTTGAATATTCTTTTGAGTACGATGATACCTATTTCATCAAAGTTGATGGCGATTCGAATGGAGGATGGTACGACCTTGAAATTCAAAACGTGGAGCTTTCTACAGATTACTCTTCCCAAGATGGAACGAAAGACAATGGTTCAACCAATAATAATAATAATGATTTTAGTCCCGAGGAAGTGTTTGGAGAAATCCCAGGATTTCCCATTGAGATTACCGGACTTTTCCTTGGTTTGGGGATCATCTTTATTATTTGGAATTACAAAAGAAAAAATTAATTTTCACTGGTTATTACCCCAAATGTAAACATCTATCTTTTTTAATTATCTTATATCTATTTTTTGATTTATTCTTTTTATCTTATTCCAAGCCATTTTAACCCGTTTTTCATGATATGGGTTATTTTTTTAGAAAGGAAAAAAAAACAAAATTTTAAGCACATAAAGAAGAATTAACACATAGGAAGAGACAATTAATGTACGATCAAAATGATAATCGTTATCCAATCGCGGTTATTTTTATAGAATTGAATGGGTTATTACTCGAAGACGGCTATGCAAAACCGAAAGCCGTTGAAATGCTAAATACACTTGTCGATGGAACTCACTGCATCATTTTATCCTCACGATCAAAAGACCAAAAATCTCAGACCATGCAAAAGATGAAATCAATGGGATTTCCGGTGGATTCTATTGAATATTATTTCAAGCCGGAGGGCGATTCATTGATGAAATTCCGGAATGAACAATTAGAGCAGATCCGGAAACGATTTCTGCTGGGATTTGGTATTTGTCTCACGGAGGCCGACGTGATCCCATTTGATCGATGTAAATATCCCACTATTTGTTTTACGGAGGTAAATGAATTCAACGAACCCAGCTATCTCGAGAATTCCCAGCTTTTTGAAAAAACATGCCGAACATGGGATGATGTGGGCGCATACCTCCTGGAAAAGATCCAAAACATTTCCGAAAGCAAGCTCGAGGAAGCCTCCGGTCTATTAGTAGCATCCGCATCTTCATCCACATCCCAAAAAGTAGAAACCAATGTTAGCGTAGCAGATTTAGCGGCGTTATTTGAGGACCAAGTCATCATGCCCGAATCAGAGATAGATACGCAAAAAGCGGTCCTTGGGGGAACGGGGAGTTCTGATGGAATTTTCGACCGCGCAAGTACCCGTGCAAAGGAACAGGAGATTCTCGATAACGCAGTATTCCAGCAGCTCTTCTCTCATCCGGGATCCGACCGAATCTTGGGAAAAGATGATTCCAATTCCATCCAAATTCAAAACGTAGAGTATTTGCTTAACTCTTTCATGGCAGAACTTAAATCCAAATTATCGCTGGTTGAGGAACGTAAAATTGATGATTTTTTCGAGTTCTTCACGAACCGCTATGAATTGGATTTAAGCGGTGTTAAAGATCAGGTTGAAACTAACTTAGCCGCGGCGATTACAATGGAAGATCAATCGAGCATCTTTATCTATATCGTGGTGACTAAGCTTATCGAGCAATTACGAAATATCTGCTTTGAGCATTTTGGGATCGGATGGATAGAATGGGTCTATAAGGAGAGTACGCAACAGCCCTTTGAGGGTGCCATTAGGGAAAAATTTAATCATCTGATGCGGATCAATGATCCCGACGTGACTTTGCTGTACAACGTGTCATTCATCCTATGGCTTACCCATATTTATCCAGACACACCTTTCTCCAAAGAGATCGAGAATATTATACAAAAACACACAAAAAAAGTTATCGGGAAGTTATTCCTCTGATTTTTTTGTTTATGATCCCTCTGATTTTTTTGTTTATGATCCCTCTGATTTTTTTTGTTTATTATCTGACTCATTATCTTTTTTGTTAATCTATATCATACGAATTGCTTTTACGAATATTATCCTTATATGATCATGATCTCAATCCTTAAGCACTATATTATCTCTATATCATCATAATATCCATCCTTTCTATATAGATAAAACATCTTGATCAAAGTAGGAAGAAATTTCCATACATAGCACACACACCTATGTGGGGGAGAAGGGAATTTTTTCATAAAAAGGATCACACACCCCTTTTTTGGATTTCCTGCTCTCCCATCTTTCTTTTTTACTTTTTGTGTGCTATTGTGGAAATTCACAACACACACCGATTTTTAGCCCAAAAAATAATCTCGCATCTCTTCAATTCAATCATTTTTTATCCCTATAATTTTCGAGAAATGAAGAGAGGGAAAAAATCTATATTTTTTCGTGCCTTATGTTAGTAAAGATGAAATACGTGACAATTTACACTTCCTCAAGCAATCATGTCATCAAAAAATACCGGGGAGTATGCAAGGAACTTTCCGACAGGCTTACACAGGAAGGATACGGGCTCGTATATGGGGGTGCCAATGTGGGACTTATGAAAGTGGTGGCCGATGAGTTTAAAAAGAATCAAGCGCCCATCATCAGCGTGATATTGGAATTATTTGACAGACATAATCTCACATACGAACAATCCGATGAGGTAATCGTCACTAAGACCATGAGCGAACGCAAAAAAATAATGCAAGAAAGGGGAGATGCAATTATTGCCCTTCCCGGCGGATTTGGGACTTTAGAAGAACTCTCCGAGGCAATTACCCAAAAATACTTAAAACGACACAATAATCCCATCATAATCTTCAATGTGAAAGGATTTTTTGACCATTTGCTGGCGTATTTTGAGCGGCTTATCGAGGAGAAATTGGCCAAACCCTCCATTCGGGAATATTTCTATGTGGCGGATTCGGTAGACAGTATAATCAAATATCTTTCGGAATATCAGCCAATAGAGGAGAAGAGCGAATACCTTAGCACAAATTGAAGTGTATACTCATAGTGATTAATAGTCCGTTCTTTAACGGCCCAATTTGAATTTGATTTCCTCCCACAGCCATCGAAGTTTGGAGAGAATTGCCAGTCCGTAGGGTTTATAATTTGGATTCTCCTTCGGTATTTGGGCATTTATCTTTTCCCGCCAAGCAACCAGTTCCTTTTTCATTTCCCAGGCTTTTTCATGTTTTTCATCAACCAAATTTCTTTCCTCGCCGATATCATCCCTCAAATTATAAAGTTCAATGGAATCATCCTCGAAAAATTGGATGAGTTTGTAGTCCCCTTTCCGTATCGAGGATCCCGGCGTTCCGCCTTGATTTCCGTAATGGGGATAATGCCAGAATATCGATCTTTTTCCGAATTGCTCTTCCATATTTATACCCTTTAGGATAGGGACCAAGCTTTTTCTTTAGTATTCGGGAGTGTGTTCCAGGGCATTCATGCCCGCCATCTCCAAAATGGTGGGAAAGAAATCGGGACTCGATACGGGGAAATCGCATTCTGAACCCGGTTCTGTGATTCCCGGCCATCGAACTAGCAAAGGTTCCCTCGTACCACCTTCATACATCCATCCCTTACCCTCCGCCAACGGTTTGTTGGAGGTAGGGGATCCTTCGGCAGTGGCCAATCCTCCGTTATCTGAGGTAAAGAAAATAATTGTGTTCTCGGTAATGCCCAATTCATCGAGTGTGTTTAAAACCCGGCCAATATTCCAATCCAGACGCTCGATCATAGCCGCATATTCCGGATGAGATTGAATGAGCCTTCTTTTTATCCTCAATGGCCTTTTCAAGTTAGAGGGAAAGTGCTCACCCTTTTCCACTTCCTTTTGTTTATGAAGGCCCAATCGTTTTCTCTTTTTTTCATATTTTTTAACCAGCTCTTTTGGGGCTTGAATGGGTGTATGTACGCTATAATAACTCAAATACATAAAAAACGGTGAATCGCCGCTTTCTTCAAACAATGAAATTGCTTCATTGGTCAACCTATCGGTAAGATATTCTCCTTTCGGACCGTCCTCCAGAGTGGGGATTCCGTATGGTGAGAAATAGCCCTTATTCGGGTGACCCCATGAGCAGCCCCCGATATTCTTATCGAATCCGTGTTTCTTGGGCCAATAGGCCTCTTCTCCGCAATGCCACTTTCCTAAATGATATGTGTTGTAGCCCTTCTTTTTGAGGCAAGTTGCGATGGTTTTTTCCTCAAGAGGTAAATGGTGGATATAGGGTGCCGACAGTAATTTCCCATTGGCATGTCCCACTAGATAATTGGTGAGTTGAAGGGTGGCAGGATATTTCCCCGTTAAGATAGAGGCACGGGTCGGAGAACACACTGGACACGCCGCATATGCATCAGTAAATTTCATCCCTTGTGTCTCAAAATTATCCAAATTGGGTGTTTCATAAAAACTACTTCCGTAACATCCCAAATCCTTCCAGCCCATATCATCGATAAGGATAAATAAGATATTGGGTGGCTTAGAATCTTTATTTTTCCCATTTTGGGGGTTTTCGGGTTTCATTTTATTCTTTTCGGTGGACATTATCTTAGGATAATCCGATGTTACATTAAAAGCTTGAACTTCAAAGTTGGAAAAAAGAGAGCGCTTATTTTTTGCCCCAGTAAAACTTTACGGTTAAATACACCGAGATGACCGAGATAACTGAAAAGATTACCGTGAGACCCATATCGATCGGCTGATCATAGGCAGCCATAAAGATCACCATAGAAACTATCGCAATTGAAAGGGTCGTAAGTTTGAAGAGAACGATTCCCGTAAAGAGATATCCCATTGTTTCATTTCTCTTCAACTTCCAAGCGGATATCCCTACAAACGGGAGCAAAAAGACCATGTCCATGATATATACCCCGTGTTGTTTATCAACTTCGATTGCTTCCGGCACTTGGCCACTCATAATACCAGGTAGGATACTGGATCCCCATACAAAATAGAAAAGTACCACGATTACGGCCATAAATTTCACATAGCCCCCCGTCTTTACCCTCACCTCCAAATATCCGCGGATTGGATTCTCGGGAGAGTAATCCATCTTAAACAGGAGGGAAACTAAACTGTAAAACGAAATACTTGCAATTGCCTCATAGAGTAAGAAGAACGAATTGAAATTAGAAAGGATGAGATAAAGCACATAGGAATACCATTCATACAAATAGCACCCGCCCAAAATCAGTAAAGATTGAACGTTGGTTCCCAGTTCAGTTTTCACTTTCCAGATTGCATACACATGAAGAGGTACGACTAATGCCAGGGTGATAAGATCTTGCCCTAATGCCTGAGACTTGATATTAAGGGGATCATTGTAAATATCCGGGTAGAATAAACTCACAGCCGAGGTAATGGCCACCAAAATTACCAAGAAAATGGAACTCTTGAGCAGATTCTTGAAATATTTTGGATCCAGTCCCGATCGAAATATCGAATTAATTTGGCTGCTTTTCGTATATTCTTTCACACTTTTTTTACCGTCATTATCCAGTGTTTCTTCATTTTTTTCGCTTTTTAGTCTGCCTTGTGTTTTTGATTGATTATTCTCCATATTTGACATTGATTTCACCTTTTTTGGCTTGTAATGGTCTTTCTGATACATATTCTGATTCTTAAGTTGTACAAAACTGACTTCCTTTTTAGTCTAAACCCCATTTTGGGATTTTTTTATAATATTAATAAGTTCCTCCGCTCTTTTTATATCAAGGTCCATTCTTAGTACCCCATTCGCCAGCTCTACAATCAAAACACTATTTTCCACATACTCGACTGATTGAATATCATGAAAATCAATAGAAAAGCTGTTTTTTTTATCATTGGAATGGATCTGAATCTCCCGGATTTGGTCGAGGGAGGCAAAATTAAAGTTTAGATTTATAATTTCTTTGGGCTTTTGAGAAGTCATCCTACATAGGAGAATTACATCATGATATATAAACAAAATTTGGAGCCAATCAAGAGATAGGAGGGTAATCCGAAGTCTTCGGATCTATCCAAAAAATTTTGAATACTCAAAAATCAAGGGTTTAGGGTTTAGGGTTTATGATTTTTATCGATGAGCACATACTCGGATTCGGTCGCCCAGTAATAATCCCATAATTCCTTTAAGAGAGAAACCCCCTCTTTATCCTCAACCCGGAATGCGAAATTAAAATCGGTCTTATCTTCATTAACCCTCGGGAAAAAGATATAGCCCACACCAAGATCATTATAAGATATACATACACCCGTAACGGGAATGAATTTAAAACGATAAGTATGTTTGATATTCTTATATTCAGGCTTCATTTTTTTCATGGCTTCGGGTACGATAAAATCAATATCCGCGGTAGTATTTTCAAAAGGAAAGGGTGAATCCACCATGATACAAACCTTTTCAGAGGGTAACTCCATAAATTCCTTTAACTCAACCATCACATGGCCTGTACCTTCAATAAGGGTGGCATTTTTGAGGGCATGAAGCTTGGTTTGAAATTCAAATGGAATATGTTTTAAGGAATGAGTGTGAAAGAAATTTTCATGAGAGAAGAGAAAAACCAAAGGCTGGAGCATCTTTATGATTGTTTCCCCAAATTCGGTAAGTACATATTTTCTTCCCCCCGTAGGGTCTTTTTGGATGAAAAACTTTTCACTTAATCGGCTCAAATGCCGGGACACTTCGGAATTTGAGATATCGCCAATTTTTTTGGTAATTTTGGAAAGGGGCATGGGTGATTGCTTTAGAATCTGGAGGATCTCTATTCGCGCGGAATTTGACAATTCGGAGAAATATTGTTCCATTTTCTTCACATTTCATAGGAAAGCAATCTATTTGAGTTTGACCGTTGTTTTTATTTCATAGATTTTTCACTTTTTAGGTGCGGGTGGGTTTTTCTTTTTCTCTTTTGATTTTGGATGTTTTATTTTAAAGTATTTAAAATCTTTTTTGGTCA
>CAZEPC010000188.1:0-8679 GCA_964513765.1 uncultured archaeon | reverse complement strand
TGTCTGCATGCATCCTCATGTTCAATGCTTCGCATCCAAAATATACGGCGTCTGCTTTCCCTATGGCCGCCTTTATTCCTTTTTGGTTTTGGACAGGCAAAAGAAGTTCAACCTGGTCCGATTTTTGTTGTGGTTGTACTTTATTATTTCTATTATTATTTTTATTATTATTATAATTATTATTGGAGTTTTTTTTATCGGATCTTAAATTCTTTTTGCTATTTCCCCGCACTTTATTCATAATCGTTCTAAGTGTAATAAAGCACAATAGAGAAAAAAAGATATTCAAAATTCTTCTAATAATAAGAAAAATCGGCTGGACTTTTTCGCTGTTTTTTTGGACTAAAATATTTTTTTAGATAATTATTTCGCTCATTAGGTATTTCATAATCACGAACGGAAAAGTTATAATCCAAAACTACGAGAAATTCATGATCACACACCTCTCCCTTGCAGATGGGTAATTTTAACAGATATCCCTCGTCAATATTAAACACATCCTTTGATAGGGCATACCTCTTAAATTTAGAGCATATCGGACATACTACGTTTATTTTTCTCATTTTTAAACCTCCTTTTTTTATAATGCTTCTCCTATCCCTTATTACTATTGTTTTTTTGCATATTCATATTAAAACATCTAAATTTCCTTTCTATACAATCAATCAACAACCGATTTCTTGATTGCTTGGGCTAAAATTAATATGCAATGCAAGCGAAAGTATAACTAAATACTGAAGTGAAAGATTATGGAAACATATAAATTATCCGACCAGCAAATCGAAGCATTGCAAAAAGCGTTTGACGAATTTGATGTAAATAATGATGGAACCATCACCCCTAAAGAAATCTTAGGGATTCTAAAAAGCCATGACTTATATAAAACCCAGGATGATATTTCGGAATTTGTAACTAAATATGATATGGATGGAGATCAAAAAATCACGTTTGAGGAATATCTAACTATATTTAAAAAACAAATGCAATGGAAAGAGCTTAAGGATAACGCCTTTGACTTATTTTGTGAGTTCGATGAAAATGGTGATGGCAACATAACGGCAAAAGAGGCGGCCAAAGCCTTGGCAAAATGGAAAGATGTGATCAATGAAGAAAGAGTTCTTAGAATCTTTGATGAATCTGATATTTCCAGGGATGGAAAAGTCGATTTTGATGAATTTTACAGACTAGCTAAACGTTTATAGTTTGGCTATTTGTAGTTTGATTGTAGTATTGATTTTTTATCTTTTATTCCAGAAAGAGCGAAGGAAAAAAGAGAGATGTTCAATATCGCGCAAAATAAAAGAATCAATAAAATAACTGAAATTATCCTGTAGGTTATTTTTCCAATATTTTTTGGTTAAGGGTTAAGTGTTTTTATTTTTAGATAATTTTCTGGATTCTTTTTGCCTTTCTCCCGTAGATAAATGAATTTAAGATATTGATAGAATAAAAAAATCGCTCTTATAATTAGTATTAAAATTATCGCCGTTCCTAAACCTCCTAACAATTGTTTTTGATTTGCAGAAAGGAGCGGTTGTCTTGAGATTTTCATATTCATATTTTTAATTTTTTACTAAAGAATATCTAAAATTTCAGAAATCTATGTTTCAAATAGTAAATATTTTTCATTTTTAAAATTTATATGGAAAAAAATCCTTTCTTCAATTATCTATGAAAGATGATATTGAAATTGCACGGAGTGCAGATTTACAGAATATTGAAGATATTGGCCGTAAAATTGGAATAAAAAAGGATGCCTTGGAAATGTACGGTGCCCATAAGGCAAAAATAAGTCTAAAATATTGCTTGTCCTGCAAGAAAAAGAATAACCGGGGTAAATTGGTGTTGGTCTCGGCAATTTCTCCCACCCCTGCGGGAGAGGGCAAAACAACCACATCAATTGGCCTTTCAGATGCTTTGAATAGAATCGGGGTAAAATCAGGTGTTGCTTTGCGAGAACCCTCTTTGGGTCCCGTCTTCGGGATTAAAGGTGGAGCCACGGGAGGCGGTCTTTCACAATGCGTTCCTATGGAAGATATCAATTTACATTTCACGGGCGATATGCATGCCATCACCTCCGCTCATAATACCCTATCCGCATTGTTGAACAATGCCATCTATAGACACAAGATAGAAATGGATCCTAAGCGAATATTATGGAATAGAGTGCTGGATGTGAATGATCGGGCCCTTCGAAATATAATTGTGGGATTAGGAAAGACCACTGATGGAATTACCCACGAGACAAGTTTTGATATAACGGCAGCCTCTGAGATCATGGCAATCTTATGTCTTTCAAATAATATCATGGAGCTCAAAGAGAAGGTCGGCAATATTTTGTTGGGCTTTAGCTTTTCAGATGAACCTGTGTATTGTAAAGATATTGGTGTTGAAGGATCTATTACCGCCCTTCTTAAAGATGCTCTTAAGCCAAATCTGGTTCAGACCTTGGAGAATAATCCCGCATTTATACACGGGGGACCATTCGCTAATATTGCACAGGGTACAAACTCAATCTTAGCCACCCAATTATCATTATATTTGAATGATGTGACTGTTACTGAAGCAGGTTTTGGCTCTGATTTGGGTGCGGAGAAGTTTTTTGATCTCGTCTGCCCTTATGGGGGTTTTAGTCCCGATCTTATGGTTATGGTGGCCACGATAAGGGCGTTGAAAATGCATGGCGGGCAACCTCTAAGTAGAATTAAGCAAGAAAATGTGGAAGCGCTGGAAAATGGGTTGGAAAATCTGGGAAGACATCTAGATAATGCAAAAAAGTTCGGGGTCAATACGATTGTAGCAATAAACAAATTCTCCTCAGACACACCTGCCGAAATTGAAATGGTTCAAGACTATTGTGAATCTCGTCATGTGAAAGTTGCTGTTTCAAAAATGTGGGAAAAGGGCAGTGAAGGTGGTGAAGATTTAGCTCATCTGGTTATGTCCGAGATCGAACAAGATAAGACAAACTTTCATCCCCTATATGACTGGAATCTTCCTGTAGTGGAGAAAATCAAGAAAGTCGCCCAAGAAGTCTATGGGGCTAAGGATGTTGAAATTACTGAATCCGCAAAGAAAGATTTGGAGGTCATTGAGAAATTAGAACTCTCTAAACTTCCTATTTGTGTCGCAAAGACACAAAAATCATTTTCAGATAACCCCGAATTATTGGGGGCACCTTCAGGATTTACATTAAGAGTAAGGAGGATCCTCATAGCCTCGGGTGCAGGTTTTTTGATTCCGATTACTGGCAGGATTTTGAGAATGCCGGGTTTACCAGCTAAACCCGCAGCAGAATCGATTAATATCGATTATGATGGTGACATCACCGGGCTCTTCTAAATGGATATCAATTTTGCCTGTAATTGGGGAAATAATAAATTAAATTGAATAGGAAATAGAAAAAAATAGAAAGTAAAAAAAAAGGGTATGAATTTCTTCATACCTCATATATCATAAGTTAATTTTTATGATTTATTTTTTAGAACTTAATCTCGCCGAGTTCTTTACGCTCCTCGACAAGTTGTTCAACTACTTCAGGATTAGCCAAGGTCATTGTATTACCAACATCTTCTTGGGTTGCAATAGCCTTCAAAACCCGCCGCATAATTTTTCCGCTTCGGGTCTTTGGTAAAGCATCGGTAAACATAATTACTTCTGGCTTTACTGCTGGACCTGCCATTTTTCTAACGTGTTGAACAATCTCTTTCTTCAAATCTTCGGATTCGTCCACGCCTCCCATAAGGGTGACATACGCAAAGATGGTTGAACCTTTAATGGAATGCGGATAAGGACAGACTGCACTTTCTGCCACCTTTGGATGGCTGTTAATTGCTGCCTCTACTTCTGCACTCCCTAATCTGTGTCCAGATACTTTAATAACATCATCAGCACGACCTAAGATGAAATAGTATCCATCTTCATCAATTTGGGCATAATCACCTGTATAGTAATGATTTGGAAACTTTGAGAGGTATGTGCTCACGAATCTTTCGTGGTTTTCCCACACAGTTCTCATCATGCCCGGCCATGGCATATCATACGCAAAGTATGCTTGGGTCATAGTCTTTTCTACTTGATTACCATCTTCATCTAATAATTGCGGATTCACACCAAAGAATGGGAATGTACAAGATCCTGGTTTCATTGGTGTAATTGCACCAAAATTAACCATCATGTAACTTCCAGTTTCTGTTTGCCAATAGGAATCAACAATTGGCTTGCCAACTGGTTTCTCTCCGCCACTTCCTTTTCCAATAACATCCCAATACCATTTCCATTCGGGCCAATTACAGACCTCACCCACTGTTCCAAGCATTTTCAAGGAGGAAATATCCCATTTCTCTACGGGTTCCTTCCCATATTTCATTAATGCCCGAATTGCTGTTGGGGCGGTGTAAAAGTGAGTAACTCCGAATTTTTCAACTAGTTCCCAAAATCTGCCTTTATGCGGCCAGGTGGGTACCCCTTCATACATCATAGTCTTAGCACCAAGTGCTAAAGGACCGTAGATGATTTGTGAGTGTCCTGTAATCCAGCCAATATCAGCGGTACAATACCAAACATCTCTGTCTTCTGGTTTTTCGGCATCCTTCATATCCAAGAGGCATGAATAATCCCACACATACTTATTGGTGGACATACAATAGACTAAATATCCCCCGGTACAGTGGACTACTCCTTTTGGCTTTCCAGTCGTTCCGCTTGTATAAAGGATGAATAAAGGATCTTCTGAATCCATTGGGGTGCATTCACATTCGGTTGATTGTTTTTCAACAAGTTTCCCGAAATTTACATCTTTTTCATATTCCCAATAATCAATATCTTCATTTTCAATGACTGCTAGATGTTCAATTGATTCACAATCTTCGATGATTCCTTTCAATTTATCTTTCTTATTTCGGATCTTTCCTGCTCTTCGTGTTGCTGCGGATGTAATTAAGACTTTACAATCACTGTCATCAATTCTGTCTGCAACAGATTCTGCTGAGAATCCACCGAATACGATTGAGTGAATTGCACCAATTCGTGCACATGCAAGCATTGAAACGGCCAATTCTTTGATCATTGGTAGCCAAATACAAACTCTGTCCCCCTTCTCAATTCCGAGTTCTTTTAGAGCGTTTGCAGTTTTGCTCACATCATCTTTTAATTTGCTGAAAGTATATTCAACAACTTCGTCGTCTTCACCGACCCAAATAAGGCCTACGTCGTCTCCGTGTCCCTTCTCTACCCACCGATCAACACAGTTGTAGCATACGTTAAGTTTGCCATCGACATACCACTCACCTACAAAGTTATCGTCTGTACTTCCTGTCCAGACCTTTGAGTATGGTTCGATCCAGTCGACCATCTTACCTTCTTTGTCCCAAAAACCTTCGGGGTCTTCAATAGATTCCTTCCACATCTTACGATATTCATCCATTGACTTTACCCGAGCATTTTCGCTCAATTCAGGTAATGGATAATATTTTTTCTGTTTTTCTTTATCTGATTCTGACATTTGTTTCACGTCTGTTTTTGTTTATATTTTACATTTATTTGCACATTTCAGTATGGTTTCTAATTCAAGCAGAATTTAATATATTTCAATCAGCCCTTTTCCAGAAAAAACATCAGAAAAGGCAGCAATATGAAATGAACCAAACATATTTGAAATACATTTATCAAAGATATCTTGAATCTATTATATAAATAATAGACTTTAAGGTTTCTCTGGTTTTTCTCTGCCCTTTTTTGTCTTCAAGTAAACTGACTTACTTTTTCAGATATCCCCAAACATTTGAAATGATTGTTGATTCTGTATCTTTCTGCCGGAATTTTCATACATGTAGCAATTTCAAGTGCCAACAATGTATAGTACATTTACAAATGTGTCCATATGGAATTTTGCTTACAATCCATAGGATCAAAATTGTATATTATTGTAGTTTTTTTGCTTTGTTTAAAAAATTTTTTTCTAGCTTTTTTGAAAAAGTAAAAAAAAATTAAAGAATGGTAGGGAAATTTCCCTTTTTCTGGTGAATATTGTTAAAAATCATTCAAAAATCCATTAAATCCAGAAAAATAAGGAAAAATAACAAGGAAAAGAATGAGAAAGCCGTTGAAAACTTAGAATCTTCTACATTTCCCATATCTTACCCATTTTTTCATAATTCGCAAGCACTTCTCCCATGAATCTAATTATAGGAATTTTCAATAGGTTTTTACTAGATCATACCACATGGAATGGATGGGAAAATGCCCAATATAATGTGGATGGGGTCCATCAGATGATCCTTTCCTTTCTAGCCTTTCAATTTTCAGAGAATCGGCCGGGTAAAACTCAAATATTTTTCGGTACTTATGATTGAATTCTGTGAGTCTCCCGAGAACTTTAAGGGTAAGTTCTTTTGCTTCTTTAGGCTTACCACTTTGCTTCAAACCTTTCAGGATCCAGTAATTCTGTGATATCCAAGAGGGCCCTTGCCACATATCTGTTCCGAAAAAATCTGAATCTTGCGAAATCGTTGGAATGGGTAGGGGCGGATTGAATTCATCAGGTGAAAGTAAATGCTTTAGCATTTTTTCTATTTTATCAATTTCCAGATCTAAAATATAAAACACCCAAAAATGGCTGGAGGCTTTCAATGGCTGGAGTGATTGTGTATCTAAATCATAATCAAAGAAAAATCCATGTTCATCGTCCCATAACTGAGACATAATCGCTTTTTTAAGCCTCTCTGCCTTCTTTCCGTAGATTTCTGCTTTTTCAATCTGGTAATTTCCTCCCATATTCTTGAAATATTTGATTAAAAATTTCATATTTTCGTAGTATGTGTACATTTGGGCTGAAAGATCAACACATGCTAGTTTTCTGACTTCTGATCTTTTGAGCCTTATCCAATTCCCGTCTTTGGAACTATTATTTGTGGTATATTGGTTTATAAATCGCGGGGAATTATCCAATCCTGATTCGTTACTCATCTTGTTTATTTTGATGTCATTATATCCAAAAAGATTCAACTCGGGAAAATATCGATGCATTTCCCACCATTTAATATTTTTTTCCATTTTTTTAAGATAATGGGGTAATGTTTTTTCAATAAACTTATCAAGATTTGGGATGAATCGTCCCTCCAATAGGTTTCTCAAAGTAATGGACCAAATAGGAGGTTGAGATATTTTAAACCCCATGCCATGGGAATAAGATTTTGTTGTTCTTAGCAATACTCGAATTAAAGGGTTTTTTGACCAAACTCTTCCGATTTTCTGGTCTTGAGCCCACATTCCATCGCTTTCTCTTATCAAATTATAATGAAGTCCGAGGAGATCCAATGCTAACTCTACCTTATAATATTTCAAATCCTCAATTATATGAAGCGTATCCCACATTGCCAGCATATCCTTTTGATATTCTGATACCCGGCAAGGGGAAATCCATCTTTTTTTGAATACTTTTTCAGGTTGGAACATGTTAAATCGATGATATACCCATATATTTTCCCAAAGACACTTCCATTCTCCTTGGGATAGGTTTTCATAGCTGATTTTTGGACATTTGGGTGCTTTATGTTGCCATTCTATACTTTTGGTGAAAATATTTTGGAAGGTTTTGGAATCTGTTTGTTTTACTCTGATCCCAAATCTCCATAATTTGAATCTTTTAATTTCATACCTGTATTTTAATTCATCTACAAACCAATAGATAATTTTATTTTTAACTCCAATCATCGATTTTGGATTTTTTATTCCCTCATTTGTCCCTTTTATCATAATTAGATCCCCATACCACGATAATTTATCTTCATGGAAGGATATATTGGATAATTCCATAAGTTTACCTCCCTTATATGCGATCACAATCTTATTTTTCATAACTTTGATGGTTATAATAAAAGTTTTCAAATCGTTTACTTTTTCACTAGTGCCAAAACAAGGAGCAATTTCTATTTTTTTTAGGATTTTGTTCTGTTTCTTCATGATTTTTCATCTATTTTTGAATATTATTTTTCAAATAATTGTCTTTTCTCTTATAATTTGAAATATGGCTTCTAATTGTTTAAAACTTTTTTTAAAGAATTTGATAAAGATATATTAAATTTTGTCGATTTTTAGAGATTATAAAAGCCAATGTCGAAATTTAATGAAACAATTAAACCATTAAAATAAGATTTTATAAACATAAAAAGAGCAATTTTAATAAAGAACACTAAAAAAAAGCTTTATAGAAAAAAACATAGAGTGAAACTAGAATGCATAAAAATAAGCATAACGTTAGCAAAAACTTATTTCTTTTATGTTTCATGCTACTTCTCACGGTATCGAGCATAAATATGATAGATAATAATTATTCTAACGATAAAAAATCAAATTTAATTTCAGATTTTAGTATAGACAATACATTTAATCATAACAATCACGAACCACAAGTCAGCTATACAGAGGATCCAATTTTAATTGAAGATTCGGGGGATATAGAAGATCTTCCGGGTGCTATATGGTCCACTAGTGGGGCTGATGAATATGAAATCCAAAATGTAATTATTGATGCAAGTGGGAATTCTTATGGAATTAAAGTGAGTGGTTATTCTGCATTAGATTTAACGCTTCGAAATGTATCTGTAGTGAATGTAGAAACCCCAAAAGGTCCTGATGGGACGACGCTAATTCAACGTGGTGATCCTATTTATCTTAATT
>CAZEPC010000187.1:0-8695 GCA_964513765.1 uncultured archaeon | reverse complement strand
ATATTTACCTTCATTCTGGTCATACCCGCCGCGATATCTTTGCTTATCCACAGAGAGAGAAATATGAAAACGAAAGAAAAAATTATCACATCATGGCATTTTTCAATGGTTTTCTTGGGTCTTGTCATGGGAATTCGATTGGGATCCTCCTGGAGTTTGCCATTTTACCATCTAATATACACGGCAATTCTATTTCCCCTTATTTCACAGGCGATTTTAAATATCGGTATCTCCCAGGAGGAGATAAGATTTGGAAAAGCACCCTTCCTCCCCCTTTTGGGATACTTATTTATAATGGGTTTTTGGAGTTCTGCAATAGAGTCACATCAATCTCCCCATCTTTCCGGAAATTGGTTATGGCTGGCAGCAATGGCAATCCATTTAACCGTTCTGATCGGGAAAAAGAGAGGAAACTTTTCCAAAAAACGATTGAGAACATATTTATGGGCCACATTCTGGGGATTAAGTGAGATATCCATTATTTTCATTGCCATGGGCAATCTATTAAGTGGATTTGCAAGATTTCGATCGATTTGGGTCTGTTTAGGTGTGATTGGAAATGTATTTAGTATGGAGATGCTGCTCACCCTCTTTAAAGACTATAAGGAAAACAATGGGGAAAAAAGTCAAAATCATTCAAGTTTAGCTATGCTTTTGACGTTTGTAATGCTTCTAATCGCAACAATCACCACATTTTTAGGAGTCCTCATCCCTTACGTTATCAATATATACGACCCTCTAAGCAGTTATGTAACGATGGGATTGGCCGTTGTGAATATATTCATAACTATTATCCCATTTCTTCACTACAGATTATCCAAAAAATAATACATTTCAAAAAAATTTGAACACTTTTTTTATTTATTTTTCACCCACCACTCATAAAGAGAGTCCAAATGTGCTTAAACTGGTAAAGGTTAGGAGGAATAGCACGGAAATATTCACAACAGCCGCCGTAATACCGATAATTTTTGCTTTTTTATTATATTTATTGACTCCTTCCAGTTCTTCGGAATTATTCGCCAACGCAAGTCCAATAGGGGTTGCTAAAAACAAAAAGAAGCCTAACACGGAAAATTTTAGAGCAAGTTTGGAATCCTTGAAATCCCCTTTTTTCCCTAATTCCCCTTCCTCATAAATATTAATCCAATCCACATTGTAGAAGATCTTTTGCTGATCTCGGGCGCCCCATTTGTACCATTTCTTCTTTTCTTTTGAATATTTGGGAATTCCCATAAAATAGGCATTCAAGGACCCTAACATCCATTCTAAACTTCCAATATAATCATATTTCTCCCAAAGTTTGATTAAATAATGGATAAACACAATAACCAAACTAATTAGAGCGAGACTGGCGTATCCATTAAGATTATGGCAATCAATCATCACATCTCTTTGGAATATAAGGGACATAATCCAAAGGGGAAACATTGCAATAATCCTATGAAATGTGTAGAGGGTAAAAGGAATCATCCCAAATCTTCGAAAGAAAGTTGTCTTTTTTGCAAATCTATCGGCTTTACCACGAAATTCTACCAACCGGAAGATGATACTTACAAATATCACTTGACCCCCGGTAATAAAACAAACCCACGGAAGCCACAACCAATTAAGTCCATCTCCAATCCGGGAGAATGTAGAGAAATCATTAAGCGGGAGAAAGCTGTCAAATGGTAAATCCCCAATTACTCCGAATAACAATCCAAAAAGAAATATCAAGACGCCGACGAATACTCCTTGCTTGGGCCACTTGGGATTAGAATCCTCCTTGCATAATTGAAGACCAATAATACTTCCGATAAATGAAACTGCCAAAAACGGAAAGATTGGTTCGGGATGACCCCCTAACGGAAGTAAGAAGAATTTCAGAACATATTCCCCGAATGATGCCCCAACACTGGGTCTTTGCATGTCCCTCCCCGTATTATTGGGATCGAATGGATAGCCTGGAATTAAGTCTTTTAACCAGTTCCACACAGGTTGGGTAAAGAAAACAACGATTATAGCCAAAATGGCATATATTTTTATATTTCTTTTAATTTTTTTATGCCCATTATTTAGCGATAACAACCCTTGAATAATGCCGTTAATCATCATACACCAAGCCACCGTATGGATGGTTTCCATAGTATAGCTTTTCCACAATATTCGCGACCAATCCGGATTCCCTCCTCTTATGGTTTGAAATACTGCATAATATTGCAACAAACCCTCCGCCAAAAAGCCAAAAATCAATAATAAAAACCCACCAAAGACCTGTTTTTTGACAATTGATTTAACAGAACGCCCCTTTTCAAAGTTCTTATACATGGATATCATATTGCCCGAGGCAGATATCATAAGAAATAAACCTGCCCAGGATCCAACATACAATCCCATAATCAGCATTACCACAGCCACGATCGGGGCATTAGAAAGAGACTCACTGGTCTCTGTCCAGCTAAAATCATAAAGATCATCCAGTACATGAACAAAAATCATTCCAAAAATCGCAACACCCCTCATGAAATCAATAGAAACATATCTTTTCAACTTGTATTCACCTTAGTATGACAAACATTTAAAAAGTAAGTAATATGTAGTATCTTAATATTTAAATAATGGCTTTGTATGACATTTTATGACCAATTCAAAACCGAAAAAGCAAAGAAAGGAACATATCTTTTCTATCCGTATGAAAAAATCCCTCTTGAAGGAAATATCTCAAACAGCAAAAAAGGAACGAATTTCAAAGAGTGACTTTATTAGAAAATCTATCTCCAATGAAATAAGTTTTCAAGAATTCAACCGGTTCTCTCAAACAAACTTTTTAGGGCCAAATATGGTCGAATATGCACTTAAATTTATGGATGAACTGGAAATAGAAGATTTTGCGAAATTAGCGATGTTAAACGGTAGAAAGTTCCTTAGCCAATTTTTAGAAAAACAAAAAACAAGTTCCATTACTAAAAAGTATCTTAAAAATAAAAAATCAATCATGTCAGGATTATTGCAATACATTACCCAGAGTATACTCCCACAATCGGCACAAAATTGGTTTCAAAGAATCACGTATTCGTTAAGAGGCAATCAATTTGTAATAACCGGTATTCATAGGAGGGGAGAGAAATTTTCTCTGTTTATCAGACATTATTTTATTCATTTCTTCAATATATTTGAGTTTAATGAAATTAAGAGCAAGATGATTATCGGGGAAAACAGACTAAAACTAGTCTTTTCTGGGCAATGGGATGAATTCGATATTAAGAAAATCTTTAAAACACCAGAGCCTAGTTAAAAAATACCAGAACCCAAAGATATGAAGCTAAAATAGGAACTTAAAGAATTTGTGAAAAAAATGGGCAATTATAGGTAATTAAATAGGAATTAAATGGGAAAAACATATATAATAAAAGCCAAATACACAATTCCAAGGACCACATGGAACAGAGCGAAGAGACCGCCATTTTTTACCAAGACTTTATAGTTAAGATCATACACGCAATATTTTTCGGAAAGTTCCAAGGTCATCATATCCGCTGCACTTCCTTGGGGAAGAAAGTTTCCACCCAAATTAATGCCCAAAATCATAGCTATGATAAAGGGGATCTCAAAGTTAGGATGGTTATTGATAAAAAGCTGAATTATTGGGAGAAATACGACTGTGACTGGTGCGTTGTCAATTAAGCCGGAGAGGAGACTGGTGAGAAGAAGAACAATAACGCTTAAACCGAACACCCCTTCGACCCCTAAGTTTTCAAGCATCCTTTCAATGAGGAGAATAAAGCCATTTAGCTCCATTAAATAGACCAAAATGAAAAGGCAGATAAAGAAATATATGAGCTTGTAATCCACCTTCCGAAAGATATTGCTCACATTTGGTCGGTTTTTTCCATCCTTATATTTCATCGGATTAATGAAAACAAATATGAGCATCCCAATCAATCCGGCCAGATATAGTTCGGGAATAATAACCAAAAGAACAATGAAAATCCCTAAGGCGATGGAATTTCTTTTTATTACTTTGGGATTGGGATTTATTTCAGAGAGAGGGATCGGCTCGGGAACATTACCTTTTCCTTTTGGATGTGAAAGAGAATCATCTTCACAATGTTGCGCCCATTCTTCATTCGTATATTTTTTCAAAATGAACTTGTCTAAAAGCACTAATGTGAGAAATGTTCCGAGGACAAAATAGATTGAAACATATTTGAGGAAAAAGAGCAGACTTTTCCCGAAATAACTGGCAATCATAACATTTTGGGCAGAACCAAAAGGTGTAAGGGTCGCGGCTAAATTAATACAGATCGTCATTCCAAGCAAAAATGGTTTGGGGTTTATTTTGATTTCTTTACAGGTTTCCAAAATAATTGGAATGAAGATCATAGCCACCGAAAGATCTTCGATAATGCTGGCACTTATGGTGGATATAAGACAAATTATCCAAAACATCTTCCTAATATTATCCCTGTATTTTTCCACTATCTTTTTGGCAATATAGTGAAAAAACAAGGCCTCTTTTAGAATCTCCACGATGGCAAACATACAGATGAGGAAAAAGATCACATCCCAATGGATTGCCAAGACATAATTTTCCAATTCACGGGCCTCTTCTAACCCCAATGCGGAGAACAGACCCGCCACAACCACAATAAGAAAAGAATAGACCAGATAATCCTTTTTTTCATCGAAGAGCACCACGATAAGGGCGATAAAACAGATGATTACCACAATTTCAGAGAGTAAGTATGCCATAATTTGATCAACATTTTTATTTTATGAGAGAAATAGATGATGCTAAAAAATTAGAATATAAAGTATATAATACATTTGATTTTAAAAATATTTTAAAATTTCTCGATTCCGTGGCCAGTAAACCTATATTTCTGCGCATTTGCACATTTTAAACAAAGTACCTGACCATTATCATTTACCACTTTTCGAGAACCCATAGTTTTCTCTCCGCATTTATCACATATAAAGTCGGAATGAATAGGGGCCCGTTCTGGAGCAACATATTCGACCGTATTCACATCCACAATTTTTTGAGAAGGGATCTCCATTAGCTCAAAAGCTGCCTCGGTACTTTTCTTTTTGAATTCCTCCACCTCTTCGGGGGTTGCATTTCTATTCTTCACAACTTTTTTGAACAAAGTGTCCAGTTCTGGCTGAGGAGATCTTGCATCCCTCCAATCTTTCTTAACAGAAACACGGACGGTTTTACCATCCCTTATAACAAAGGTGACTGCGTTTTTACCGACATCTTCAAATATGAGCGAATTATTCCCAAAAGTACATCCGGTAACAAATTGGATTCCATCGGCAGCACAATTGTTCATCTCCACCACGGCCAGTAAGTTTTCCATCACCCCATCGGTAAATTTCCGGATTTCCTTCAGACCAGCAACGGCCAAATGAATTCCCAGGGCTAAACCGCCGCAATAATGTCCGTGAATCTGACCTGCCATTCGCATTAATGCTTTTTTATCATCTTCTAATATCTTCTCGATAATATGCTTCCGCGGGTTTTGCACGGAGATTTGCTCTTCGATGGAATTATTCCTTGATTGTTGGGGAAGTTGGTTTTGTTTTTCTTGCTTTTCTCCCTTTATCTGTCTGTTTTGTTTGCCTTGTTTGTCTTGTTGGAGGGCTTCGGCTTTTCCCGATGCTTCTTCCGAAAGTGTCCCATCAAATTTGCTGGAATATGGTTTGATGTCCAATACAGGAGTGCCATCAATCGCATCCAATCCCATTACCTCCAGTACATTATTTTTTACATTAAGAAGCTTAACACTAGAGACCGCAATTGAGGAGGGCCTACTGGGAGTTCTGGTGGCAAATACCCCTTTATATTCGCCGTGAATATTCGTGTGCCTAAGTTTAACCTTCGAATCTTGCTTATGCAGAAGAAAAATTACCGTAATTCTCTCATTTTCGTCTATTCGATAGAGTCCCTCTGCATATTTCGCTTTCACGATAATCTTACACTTCACGTCTTGGAACTTATAGGGGGATCCGGTTGATTGTATATCGTTTTTTATCACCCCAACGTGGGAGATTTTATCCTTTAGATTGATTTTCTCGAATTCTTCTATATCACTTTGCGTTAATTTTTTCATTTTCAGTCTCGTGCCTCGTTGCATTCTTTCTTTTATACTTTCAATAATAATCTTTAAACATTTATATCTTCTTTGAAGCCAGTACGGAGGTCGATTCGGGAATTATGAACTTAGAGTTATTTTTCCCCCTATGAACCGAAACTTTCACATCAAATACATGCTCGATATTATCCGCGGTCATAATTTCCATTCCTCCGCGGGCAAAAATCTTATGATTATGGAGCATAATGAAATGATCACAAAATTTTAAGGCCAAGTTCATATCGTGTATCGCCATAATGACAGTTTTTGATTCCTTCCCGGAAATATCTGCCAAGAGCGCCAAGATTTCCAGCTGGTGCTTCAAGTCAAGATTTGCGGTGGGTTCATCCAATAAGAGTACTTCAGGATTTTGGGCCAGAACCCTTCCGAAAAAGACTTTTTGCCTCTGTCCGCCACTCATTTCATGGATATTTCTCAAACTTAGATCAGAAAGACCCATTTGTTTAATAATTTCGGAGACTACCTTAAGATCATCTTTCTTGGGGGCGGAGGAGAAGTAAGGCTTTCTCCCCATTAAAATTGTGTTGAAGACAGTTAGGGGGAAATTTGATCCGTGATATTGGGGAATATATCCAATATTTCGTGCAATCTCATTGTGTGAAAACTTTTTAAGATCTTTATTCCCAAAAGTTATCAGGCCACGATGTGGTTTTAATAATTTTTCAAGAAGCTTAAGTAAGGTAGTTTTTCCCGCACCATTTGGACCAATGACACCCACAAACTGTCCTTTTTCTATATCAAGATTTAGATCCGTTAAGATTTCGTTATGGTTGTACTTAAATTCTAATGATTCAATATGAATATCCATTTTTTTTCCTCTGTTTTTTTTTTAATCAATATTCATTCATTTTTGCTTTTTTATAAGAAGGTATATAAATAAAGGAGCACCTAAAAATGAGGTGAGTACCCCTACAGGGAGAATAACCGGGCTTAAGATTGTCCGAGCGACAGTATCCGCCAATAACAAAAAGAACCCCCCGAATAAACCAGAACCAATGATTAATACTCTTTCTTCGTTACCCAGAATCTTTCGAACGATATGAGGCACCACCAAACCAATATAGGCAATAATACCGAAAAATGAAATAATTATGGCCGTCAATAAGGAAGAGACAATCATCCCGTATTTTCGGGTTTTGGTAATGTTTATACCGAGTGATTGGGCCACTTCATCACCCGCATCAAGAACACTATAATTCCATGCATTCTTGTAGAAAAAGATCATCCCTGCAACACTTACCACAGCAATAATTATTACTTCAGACCAATCCGCCCTCCCCAGATCTCCGAATGTCCAAAAGACTATTGCTGCCAATTGGACATCGTCCGCAAAGTACTGAATGGCGGTTGAGCCGGCCGAGAACAGGGATCCCAAAACAACACCCATCAGAATCATTGTCTGGGGGCGGGCGTTATGCTTTCGCGATACAAAGAGGATAATAAGAGTGGCCAGCACACAGAACGAAAAGGCAGAGAGAGTAACTATGTAGGGATTATTTATGATCACCGCATCCCCGTAGGTGGAATGCATGGTTCCCGCACCAAACAAAATCACCGCAAATGCGGCACCGAACGCGGCCGCATGTGAAATGCCCAATGTAAATGGGGAACCCAAGGGATTTCGTAAAATGCTTTGCATGGCCGCCCCGCTCACCGATAGACAAATTCCGGCCAAAGCCGCCGCAATCACCCGCGGCAATCTGATTCTCCATAAAATAGTCTCTTGAGCTGGTTCCGCATTGCCAAAGATGGCCTTAAAAATATCTTTGAGGGGGATATGCACAGATCCCAAAGTCATTCCCAAAAGCACGAAAAACACGAGACCAATCGCAATCAGACCCAGAAAAACATACCTCTTCTTGAGAAAAGCCTCGTATTTTTTCATAACTTTGTTCTCTTCTTCAAGATTCTCTTCTTTAAGATTCTCTTCTTTTGCCCTCTCTCTTTTAGCTATATCTTCTTTTGGATGAGTCTTTTTTTGAAGATTCCTTTCATTATTTTCTTTTGTATTGGGCGTGGTTGTGTTTTCCATTTTCTTCTCTCCTAATTGAAGCCTCCCCTTCCTAAAAAGATGGGGACGTTTTTCGCATTTCGTTAAATTGACCCTCTTGGAGTCCTTTCTTATGTGTCCTTTTTTTAATTATGGGCATAAATATGAAGATAACGGCAATCCATACAAACAGCGTCCAAATAGGATTAAATCCATCAATTACGGCACTTCCTACCCCTTTATGTAATTTAGAAAGAGCATTTTGAGTAGAATTGGCATTATTTTTGAAATTTTGCATGAGATTATCATACACATCCAACCCCACAAATTTTTCATATATTTCTCTGGATTTTGTATCTAAGTCAATGTCAGCAAATAAATCGGGGTAAAGAATAGATCCCACATAATAGGCATCAACCAAAATGTTGGCGAAGTTAGCCGTGTAATAATTATACGGGAGAAGAACATATATTTCATTATGTTGAACCGCCTGCATTCCGTCATATATACCAGAATTCAAATCCTCCAAG
The DNA here is from genome assembly GCA_964513765.1 of uncultured archaeon. Classification (GTDB taxonomy): domain Archaea; phylum Asgardarchaeota; class Lokiarchaeia; order Sigyniarchaeales; family Promethearchaeaceae; genus CAZEPC01. Next base: position 35 of record CAZEPC010000187.1, on the reverse strand, counting down.
GTTAATGCAAACCCACCCCCATCTAGAAATATTAT
>CAZEPC010000186.1:0-8714 GCA_964513765.1 uncultured archaeon | reverse complement strand
CCAGAGCCAGAACCAGAGCCAGAACCAGAGCCAGAACCAGAGCCAGAACCAGAGCCAGAAGCAAAAGAAATGAAAAAAGAAAAACACATTTCTTCGAAAAAAGTTCAATCGCACTCTACTTTAGAGGGTTCAAATAAAGGAATGTTGGTGCAAAAAGGAGGCGGACGGCTTAAGTGTCCAAATTGTGGGAATGTGACTTCCAATATGATCAGGGAAATGGAGGATAAAAACCACATTATTATGGATTATCCGAGAATGTACGGCAAAAAATATCATTGCGGACAATGTGGTGCATATTGGCGTCGTGAAAATGAATGATGTAAATAAATATCTCAATATATTCGATTTTTAATTTTAATTCTTTTTTCTTATTGTTTTTTTTCATAAAAAATTAAAAGAGAAGAAGAATTTAGTGGAGCCGGCAGTAATTGAAACTGCGACATCTGGCTCCGAAGGCCAGCGCCATATCCAGGCTAGACTACGGCTCCTTAATTTCTAAAAAATCTTTTTTTTTATATTTTTAATTTTCAAAAATATCTTTGCTATGTTCTTGAAGGAATGAAAAAATAATAAATTTTTTTCTTTGTCACCTCAAAGCTCGTCAATATCTGTGAAAAGTATCCCAATCTAAATAAAAAATATTTATACTCGCCAAGAATAATTAGAAGATAATGGGGAAAATTTTCGTTTGTAAATCATGTCGGTGTGGGTTTTATTACAAAATGAAAGAAGGGAAAGATAAAACATGCGAGCATTGTGGAGAAACTAAGGTAAAGAAACTCGAAAATTATGAAACCTTTAGATGCCCCTCTTGTGGTCAAGAAACCGAAGTCCTTGAATTAGAAATGAGGGCTGGAGGGGTTTATACCTATGATGATGATGAGAAGGATCACCGCCTCAAAAAAAGGGTGAAGAAAAAAGATGGGGATTTGGATAAAGGGGAGCTTCGATGCCAGGACTGTGGAGAAATTCTAAAATGGATCCCAATGGAAGATGAAGAGGGCCTTCTCGATCAAGAATTTGAAGAGGACGAGGAGGCCTGGGGTGAAATTTTGGCCCAAGATTTTCAAGAATATAAAGAAAAAATGCAAAATCTTGAATCGGAGATACTTAACGCAGCGGGCATTGGCATAAAATCAAAAATAGGAAGAAAGACCCGATCTATAAAAAGAAGACAACGGTTTTTTGCCCGCCCATCTGATATGATTTTAGGCGATTCTGAGTCCTCAGAGCAACAATTGAATGATCTTGAAGGTCTTGAGAAAATAAAGACCGAAGCCATTTCAGATGAAGTTGCGAGTGATAAAATGGCTGATTTTGCGACAGGGAAAAATGAAGCTGAAAAAATCCGAGGAGAGTCGCCATTTTCCGAGATCACAGCTCCAGCAGGGAATAAATCTCCTTTTGAAGGTTTAGATTCTAAAGTAAATGATGGTATCCCAAAGGCCAAAACTGGGTCCGATGATCAATCAAAACCGGAAGTCAAACCATCAAGCAATCCAATTATGCCAAATGCGGAAGAAATTAAAGGTGAGGGGAATGCTTCAGAAGAAATCTTGTCTTCAATAGAAAGTCCTTTTGAGGAGGCATCTTCAGAGCTATCCGGTAAGCCCGAACCTTTGGAAGAAAGAGCCTCGGCACCTCACATTAAAGATGTTGCATCTCCGATAGATTTAGAAGACAAACCTGCGGCCGAATCTGAAATTCCTTTAGAGCAAGATCTTAGTCCAGAAGCGGACATTTCGGCTCAAGAAGGTGCCATTTGGGAGGATGATGATGTAAGTACCTTGGAGGCTGAAAATAAACTTGAAAAGGACGAAAAAATTCCCCAAGAAACGCGAAAACCATTTGAACCGGTGATACCGGAAATATCCGATAAAACACCATTTGCGGATGAAATGTGGGATTTTTATTTTAATAAATCTGATGAAAAAGACCCAAATGTGTATTTGGGGGACTTTGATGCAGATAAAAAAGTTCGTGGGCTTTTATCAGAAGTTAATGAATACATCCTTAATAATACAATTATTGATATAACCAAGCCTGTACGAGAAGAGATAAAAACAGGTGAATTATATGTGGTGGGCGATACGCATGGATCTTTTGGTGATACCGATAAGATAATTCGTTATTTTGTTAAGAAAATCAAGGAAATAGAGGAAATTCAAGAGGATGAAGAGGGTGAAGAAAAGAAAGATGGTGAAGAGCATGAAAATCAAAAATGGACCATCAGAATCGTGTTTGATGGAGATTATGTAGATAGAAGTCCAATGGATGTCCATAATCTCCTTTATATTCTGAGCTTTGCTGTAAAATATTCAAAATATGTCCGCTTATTGCGTGGAAATCACGAAGAAATCACTATTAATAGCCATTATGGATTTAAAAAGAATGTTGAGCTTTATTTCGACGAAGGAAAGGAACTCTTTTCGGAAATCGAAAATCTGTTTGCAAATCTTCCCTTGATGTATGTTCTTACTGTTGAGGGGAAAAGAACATTGGTTCTTCATGGTGGTCTGCCTATCTACGATACAGAACCTACCGAAATGCCCGAGATTCCCCAAATATTCTCCGATGGCTTCTATTTGGATTCTCGATTTGAAAACGTAGAGAATATGGATGAACTGTCCCAACAGATATTATGGAACGATCCAGCATTGGATTTGCCTCCCGAAATGTATTATTTACCCTCGCGACGGGGGATTGGTTTTAATTTCGGAAGGAAAGTATTTGACAAATGGTTGGAAGTAAACAAAATTGATCGATTAATTCGGGCCCATGAAGTGTTTTTAGATGGACATTCTGAGCTATTCGATGAAAAACTATTTAGTCTCTTTAGCAGCTCCCATTATGTGGGCCGAGATATCTCAGCGAAAATCCTAAAATTTGATTTCACCAAAAAATTTGAGGAAAATTGGAAATACAAAACTATTCAAAAGGATCTTTGAACTCTCTATTGAGAATAGAGATGGAAAAATAATCATCTTTTAAATTTTTTAGCCACTTTCTTGGGAGAGTCTCCCAAAACATTTATTTTGGTTCGATCGCACCACCCGAGCTGTTTTTGTTGTCCATATCTTAGATATTGGCAATCTTTTTTATCATATCCGATTATCCAAGATCCGATGGTATCCAGTGCAACAGGATCTTCGCTAACCAAAGCTACATCCATCTTCACGGGATTCCCGCCTGTCTCGCTCATATCCGACCCAATATAACCGTCGATAAGTGAAAATGTCATTTTATGTCTGAAGAGAGATGTGAGATCGGCAATTTTTTGGTGAATCGAGGAATGCATAATGCTCTTTCGTGATAAAAAACCCATCAAATTCTTCATACTCAAAGTGGTGACGGCCCAAATATGTGTTTTTAGGCTGGGTACTGATATAATGGAATCGCATTCCTCGAATACATGATTAATTTTACATTTCTTGAGGGATAGGGGATCGGGGATCCGTTTGGTAATATATGGTCCCTCGTCCAAGTTAAGTACATTGACGCCATATTTTTTTTCCAGCTTTATGGCACCGACTGTATCAATCGTGGGGTCAATGCTTCCAAACCCCCCATCTCCTACCATGAGGTTTTTGGGATCTATTTCGCATTGATCAATCAGATATTCCACGATTGCGGCAAGGGTTTCGGTAGAAGTGGTATTTCCCGACCTATAATGCTCATTATGTACCCAATTGGGATTGATAAGAATCTTCTTTTTCCCTTGGAAAAGCCGATCGGGTTTGAAATCCCTTAATAGCGCTAAAGTTGCCTCGAAATCTCCCTCATGATCAAATTTCTTTCTCACCCATACTTTTGATACCTCAGGTAGATAGTTCTCAACACTTTTATTTCTTGAATTCATTCTCATACACATAATAATAAAGGGATCATTTTTTTTTAATTCATCATTAGAAAGATTATGAGTGATAAGCACCAATTAACAGACAAAAAAGGGGAATTTTCCGATAATTATTACTTGAAAGAGGAAGAAAGTGGGAAAAGGCTCCTCGAGGAGAGAGATTTGGATACTCCTCAAATGTTTGATATGTGGTTTAAAGATATCAAACCCGATCAAGATTTTAAGGATGAAATAATTTCGATTGTGAAAGGATGGCAAGATTTGATACCCGAAGAAGCAGATAAAAAGGATGTCCATCTTCATATTTTGGGCCAAAGTCACATTGATATGGCTTGGAAATGGAGATATCGGCAAACCCGTAGAAAAGGAATCAAAACAATGCGAAAAGCAATCCGCCATACGGAGATGTTTCCGGATAGCTTTTTATATGCGGCCAGCCAACCTTGTCTTCTGGATTGGATTAAAGAAGATGAACCCGAACTCTTTGAAAAGATCAAAGAATATCATAAAAAGGGTAATATAGAACTTGTGGGGGGATCTTGGGTTGAACCAGATTGTATGATGCCCAGCGGCGAAGCTTTTGTTCGGCAGAGGTTGTACGGTATGATGTTTTACAAAAAGGAATTTGGAACTTTACCGGAAGTAGAGTGGTATTTGGATTCGTTCGGATATAACGTTGGTTTACCGCAGATTTTATCAAAGTCGGGTACAAAATACCTCTGGACCAATAAAATGACGTGGAATATGCAGACCACTTTTCCGTTTGTATATTATAATTGGAGATCTCCCGATGGTTCGGAAATTCTTACCTCCGCATTTGAGCAGCATAAAAGCGTATTTCAGAAATGGGACCAATATTTACCTGGAAGGTTCCAACTGAAGGAAAATGGAAAAAGAGTATGGTCCTACGAAGATGATTACTCCAAATTAACCGAACATATCGACCGTGATCAATTTGTCCCCCATATTGGATTCTTTGAGGGTAAAGGTGACGGCGGACACGGTCCAACTCATCAAGAGGTGGCCGAAATGGACGAATATGTGAATGCGGATGATGAAGTGGCAATGAATATTCATTGGAGTAAGGCTCAGTCCTTTTTTAAGGATGTGGCCCAATGTCGGTCTAACCTGCCGGTTTGGAATGATGAAATGTACCTTGAATATCATAGAGGATGTTTCTCCGTGCATTCAGAGACCAAGCGGCACAACCGGGGTCTGGAAAACTTGCTGCTTACAACGGAAAAAATTGCTTCTCTTACCTCGATCTTGGATTCGGAATATGATTATCCCTTTGAAAAGATCCGAGATGTATGGAAGGATGTCCTTCTTAATCAATTCCATGATGTATTGCCGGGAAGCTCGTGTCCCGAGGTATATGATGATACTTATATTATTTGGCAACGCTCTTATGGTATATTAAATGGAATTATTTCGGACTGTATAACTCGCTTTGGCAATGGTTCAAATTCGGAATCCTCCGCAAAACATGTGATTTCAATTTATAATCCACTTCCATGGGAAAGAAAAGAGCGCGTTTTTATCCCACTTACAGAAATTGAAGGGGATATTACTTTAGATGAGGACGGAAAACCGCCATATGCAACCCTTGAATTAGAGGATGATCTAAGTTTAGAAACAATAACTTGTCAGCCCGTGGCCGCGGATTTCAAAGATAACATGATGAATAGGTCCGCTGGTTGGTGGTGTGTGCTCCTGGTACCTCCGTTGGGAGTTATTAAGGCAAAACTTAAGTTGTCGGAGTGTGTTGAATCACCTCTTTTTATTAAGAAGCAGAAGAATGCTTTGATGAATAATGGCACAATTGGCGTTTCGGTTTCATTAGAAAACGGTGCGATTGAAGAGATTAAGGCGGGCTATCTTAATAACGGAAATAATCTAGTGCAAGGGAAAGAAAATTTTCTGATTGAAGGCTATCACGATAAAGCGAAGTCATATCCAGCATGGAATATCCAAGAAGAATACTGGAAATACCCGAAAAATTATCCACAATCCAAAGACCTCTCTATATCCGTCGAAGATGAGGGGCCGGTGTTTATTACTTTGGCAATTGAAAAAACATTGCACTCTCCCAATGAAGAAAACTCGCCTAAATCAAAAGTGGTTCAAAAAGTCAGGCTTTTCAAGGATGATCCCCGAATTTATTGTTTGTGGGCTTCTGATTGGAACGAAAAGGATACTATGCTCAAAATCGGCATGAATACCAATACCCAAGCGGAGAATGTGACTGTGGATGAACAATATTGTGCACTTGATATGAGTACATTACCCGAAACTCCGGCAGATAAGGCGAGATACGAGAAAATAATGCATAAATACGCCGATATAAGCACTCCGGACAGAACATGGGGGATGGCTTTGTTAAACGAAGGAAAATATGCATTCGATGCAAGCGCCGGACTACTAAGATTGACCCTTCATAGGGCGCCCGAGTATCCCAATCCTCCTGGAGAGTCATGGTTAAACATTGAAAGGGAGGTCAATAAAGAAGAAAATGGTAATGAGGTACCCTCCCATAGTGGGTTAGGTCCGATAAGTTGTAGGTTCGCCTACTTGTTTCACGAGGGTGGGTCATTGCTCGATGCAGAGGGGAAGCCCAATAACGCGGTGAAAAAGGCTGCGGAGGAATTTAACAATCCGATGGTGGTTAAGTCTCTCTCTGGACAAGATTCTTCTAAGAAAGATATGAATAACAGTATATCATTTCCGGACATAAATTTATATCTCCCCGATAATGTTGAATTAACCGCAATTAAAAGAAAAGAATGGGATGATTCTAACAGCCTTATTTTACGTTTCGTTGAAACTTGCGGGCTTGAAGGGACTAACGCAAATGTGTTATTGCCAGAATTTTTAGGTGAAAAAATTAAGAATATTGTCCCGGTTGATTTGCTGGAGAGGAAGATTGATGAGAAACTTGAGTGGAATAAGGAAGATTATCAGCTCAATTTCGATATTGGTAAATTTGAAATAAAATCATTCGAGTTATCCCTCTTTTAGCCCGTTTATCTTTTTTTGTTCTTTTGTTCTTTTTTTTTTAGAACAGTTTTTTAGTTTTTTCCTAAAAATTCGGTAAGCCTCTTAGACTTCTTTTTGACTTCTGTTTCTTCTTTTCCTAGGATCTTCTGGTTCATTTTTGCCTTTTTCTCGATAATCGGCTTGAAATCGGGGTTTCTCTCCATTGAGATGCAATTCCTTCCTAATTCACGGCACGCCCTTAAGGTTCCGCCACTTCCCGAGAAAACATCCCCCACCCAATCGCCTATATTAGATGATATCTTGAGCATCTTCTTGAGAAGTACCAAAGGTAGCTGACAAGGGTGTCCTTTAATGTGGTCGGGATCGTTTCCCCGATTATAATCCGCCCAATACCACACATCTTTTTCGTACTTATGTCCCTTTCGTTTCGTATTCGGATTCGACCATTGGGGCTTGAAGGTATAATTTTTCTCATCTTTCACCAAAAATGGGATATGGTAATGGCTGGTCACATATTTAGTTTTTGCAAAAACTCCCCACTCGAAATACCAAATAATATGGTTTTTGAGTATAAAATCTGTCTTTTTTATTGCATTGAGGATATCTCCTATATTGGTCCAACCGCTCACGATGTACATTGACCCATCCGGCTTTAATGCGTCAAAACACCGTGAAATCCACTCGTAGGAGAATTCTTCGTATTCCATCCCTTTAAATTTATCTTCATAAAGAATATATCCATCTGAACCGTATTCATGACAATTTTTATTGAAATCAATTCCAAATGGGGGATCCGCAACGATAAGATCGAACTTCTCGGGATGTTTGGGCAATATTTCCATAATATCCCCGATAAGAATTTCACAATCCGATTCATGTGTCTGTATCTTCTTTTTCACCGTTCCCCTTTCCTTTTCTCCTTTTCTTTTAGATACCAATGGTTGTAATTGATTCTAAAGTTCATTTAGTATTTCTCGCATATATACAAGGCTTTCTGAGGCTATTACATCCGCGGGTATATCAAAATCAAATGTTTCAACGGAAAACCAGCCATCATAACCCTTTTCAATAAATTGTTGAATTATTGGTTTAAAATCTAAATCACCCATTCCAGGTCCTTTTTTATTGGGATCATTCACGTGCACGTAGGCCAGCTTTTCCAAATTCACTTTGCGAATTTGTTCTTCAATATCCATAGGATCCCGTACCATTGCACTCACATCAAGGTGTAATTTTACGGCAGGATGGTCGATTCGATCCAGCAATTGCAGGGCATCCGAAAATGTGCCTCCTAAATTGGTGATTTGGGGGCCTAAAGGTTCAAAAGCGATAACTAAATCGTTTTCTGCTGCTAAGTCGCCCATTTCCAGGAAAAAGTTTACCGCCCGGTCATACGCATCCTCTTGATCCCATGTTTTCTTAATTGTTCTCTGGTCAGGACTGCCAAAAACCAAATATTGTACTCCTAAGGTATGGGCAAAATCGATTAACGCCCGAAAAAATCCCTTAGTTATCTTAAAGGTTTGTTGTTCTGGGCTGGTAATATGCATCCCTTCCGGAGAAACCAGAAGCCAATGACATGCAATTAGTTCCAAGGAATTTTTCTCTGCCAGATTTTTTATTTTTACTAATCTTTCGGGGGGAATGTTCCTAATATCATCTGCAAATTTAAACGGGGCTAATTCCAATCCATCGTATCCGAATGCTGCGACTTTCTGAATTATCGTTTCAATCTCGTGTTTTTCAAAAATTTCTTGGCAAATTGCTAATTTATTCATAACTCCTCACGTTTTTCCTTAGTATTCCCCATCTATTGGGGAATCCTATATTATATTCTGTTTTCTTCAATATAAATTATTTT
>CAZEPC010000185.1:0-8716 GCA_964513765.1 uncultured archaeon | reverse complement strand
TGTATGCAGCTATTCGGATCCATAAGTTTCCACGGTTGTTGGAAGAGGTGGCAGATATTGCTATGCTCCCTCTGCGGTCTGTACATCGTTCCTTAGGATTGATTGTGCGAAAAGTATTCCCGAAACTTGGGATGAAATATTCACCCGTAAAAACAAGAAGTTTGGTCTTTCGGTTTGGTAATGATTTGGATATTTCCATTACCTCTCAAAAATTGGCCGCAGATATGTTAAGGGAAAGTAGAAGACGTGGGCTTCGCTCGATGGGGAAAGATCCCAAAGGTCTTGCAGCTGCAGCTCTTTATATGAGCTGTAAGCATGAGGGAGAAAAACGAACACAAGCCAAAATTGCAGAAATTGCCAGAATTACGGAAGTGACGCTAAGAACTCGGGTAAAACAAATAAAAAAATATTTAACGGAATTGCAGTAGAAAAAAATCAATATCTCTTTTTTTAACCAATTTAATTCGTTTTTATGTATCGTTTTCCATTCATTATTTGGCGATTTTCTCAACTATTTTATTCTTAATCTGCTTAGCTCTGGTGCGAAGAGTAACTTCAGTAACTCTAGCGATACTCGCAATTTCTCTCTGCGTCTTTTTAATATCTTCTGCTTTTGCGGCCATATATAAACAAGCGGCGGCAATTCCCTTTGGATCCTTTCCCATCCGATGAAGTCCCTTTTTAATAGAAACATACAATATGTTAATGGCCTTTTTCTGGATTTGTATATTGAGATCCAACTGGTTTCCAAATTTGTAAATAAGAGGAAATGGCGAAATTGGCTTATAATTATAACCCAATTGGGGTAAAACCTCCCTGACAATTATTCCCAAAGATCTATGGACAGATCTCATTGGGATATGGGAGATGTCTACTACCTCCTCTAAAAGCCTGGGGAAGTTATGAATTCTTACAGCCGCATAGAGACTTGCACCCACAAAACCCTCAATGCTTCGCCCCATTGTTAATTTCTTCTTAGCTACAATGGAATAGATTTTCCAAGCAGTTTCTACGATGTAATTGGGAATATTCAACTTAAGTGCATATTGATTGATCTTGGGCCTACTTTCCCAATAATTCCGCTCCAATGAATTGATGAGACTTCCTTGGATTTTTGATAGCCGTGAAAAAAGCCTAATCTTATTTCCTCCGATTTTTCGCCCATGAATATCGCCCCTTCGTGGATCGATTACTGTTCTAGGGCCATAACTCCTCCATCGAGGCTCAGTCCTCCTTCTTGACCTAACTTCTTCGTCTGTATACGCCCTTCGTTCAAGAGATACAATGCGATGCCCATGAACTACTCCACAATTAGTACAGACAAGAGTACCGTCTTTTGTGACAATCTTGTTTGGATTCCCACAACAAGGCTCGCTCTCCTCTTTCTCTTTAAATGTTTGCTGAAATATGTGCATAGAAATCAGTTTTAGATTTAGATTTTTTTTCTGTCTTTTTTTGACAAAAATAATGCTAGTATTATATTCGCGCAACTATAATTTAAAAATTTATTTTTGTCGTGTATTGCTTTTTTAATATTGAGTTAATGATAAAAAAGCCTAATATAATTGTGTATTTATTTTAATTGCAAGATCATACGAGAAAGAAAAAAATGATTTATGTTCAATGGCTTCAAGTTGATTGGTTTACCATTCAATTGGTTTTGTTTGCTTTACTCACCGGTTTGATTATTATTCTTAGGTTAATAAGACGCTTTACCCGTTGGAGAGAGGTCAAAACCTCAGAGATAAGAAAGGAGGTTATCCAGAGTAATAGATTGAATCTAACAAAGTATTTTCCTCCTTTTAACAATTCTTCTCATCGTGTAAAGGAAAACCGAATTTTATTCATATCCCCACTGTCATACTTCTCATGCATTCGATATTATCTCCCTCAATCATTATCCTTGTTAGGTTTTGAAGTTTTTTTGCTTTCCTCAAAAGAAATTCTTCAAACTTATCATAAATCCAATAATAATAATATAAAAATGGAATTTGGTAAGATCATCAAAGATTTATCAATTAAGCACATTATTATTTTTGATTGGGTCATTCCGTTAATGTTAAAAGAACTTATGAGGGAAAAAGACCAGGTTAAGACCAAAAATCTAAATATTATATTTGTTAGACCAACCTTTAGTTGGAAAAATGTAAAGAGGCTTTGGAATTTTGTTCCCTTCTCCTCAAGATGGATACAAAGATTAATACTGAATCATTTTCCCAATTTATTACGGCTTGATTTAAATGTAAATCCCTCCCATAACTCATATGCTCAAAAAAATTTAGATTTCTTTCAGAAAAATGAGGAATTTTTAAGCAAACATACCTTCTTAATTATTAACTCTGAAAAAAGTTGGCTGTCCGCATCCCGGTCGCTGGAAATGAATGATATTCTCTCATCCTTAGATGAAAAATTTTCAAATTTCCATTACTATCAATTTACAAAGGGTGGTTGGACTTTTTATAGGCAAGAAACACTTCTATTTGGTCTAATTGCCCGGGATTTGCGAAATTTCAACTGAATTAGGAGTTATCAATTAAAAAACGTAATGTAAAACCAATAATGATGGTTTATGGGAAGGGAAAAAATTGTACGAGGTCAAGAACGGGAAATTATATACGATGAAGACCGATTCAAGCTGCTTGAATCAATGAGAGATCGTGCGAAAAAGTTATTTGAGATGTTTAAAAAAGAAAGAATTAATTGCCTTACCTATGGTTCCATCGCGCGGGGAAATGTGAGAGAAACAAGCGATATCGACATATTGATAACCCGAAAAATCCCCACTTACCGGATAGGACTTATTTTAGAACAAAACTCTATTATCCCCATTACGAGAAAGATAGTCCAAGCCACTCCAAATAATGTTATTAAAATTAATTATGAGCTGGCAGGGGAAGTATCCATTAGTGTTCCTATGACCGATTTTACACGACAAGGTTTGGAATTCTATAAATTTGGGGGTTGTCTTAACTATAAAGAATTGATGGCCGATAAACGGGTACCTGGAGTAGATAAACGTCTTGTTTTAATCATACCAACTGAAAAGGGCCATAAAGAACGCTCTCTACTTATGATGAGGTATGATGCCAGTAAAATTATTGGAGTATCTCAAGAAATGATTAATCAAAGGATAAGAGTTTTAAATAAGCGGGATAAGGTGGGAAGAACCGGTGTTTTTCTCGAAAGAGATATGCATCCTTCTGAGAATGCTGAGGAAGTTCTACGGAACTTGGCAAGAGAGAATCACCTCATTCGAAAGAGGCTGAATCAAAAATGACTCAAAAATCCACGGAAAATACAAAAAAAGGAGGATGGCTCTATGGCAAAATGCCCATTGGATGCCGTATGTGCATGAAAGGAATGAAGATGGTATATTTTATGGGTGCTGGTTGTGTGAATCCTCCCCATTGTAGCTGGTATTGTCCTATTTCAAAGCAGAGAAAAGTAAAATCATCCCATTATGCTGATGAACTTGAAATAAATGATTCTGAGAATATTGAGAAAACCATAGAGGTCTTGAAACATGAGGCTAATGCAATTGGTGCCCGCGGGATGAGTATAACCGGTGGGGACCCACTCTCGAGTTCGAGAGAAGTAAACTGGGCTGCCAGTGTTATATCTCTCATGAAAACGGAATTTGGAAAGAAATTTCACATCCATCTTTATACATGCGGCAAAACATTTTCTGTCACGGTTGCTCAAAAGCTCTCCAATGCTGGGCTCGATAGTTTAAGATTCCACCCGGAAGAATCAGATTTCTCTAAAATTGAATTGGCTTTGGGTTATAGTTTTAGAGTTGGTGCTGAAGTACCAGTTATTCCCGCCGAAGAAAACCATCAATATCTTTTAAGACTTGCGGATTATTTAGATTCAATTGGGGCTGATTATTTAAATCTAAACGAATTTGAGATGGTTGCACCCAACCAAACCGAGTTGATTGAGCGAGGCTATAAGCTGAAAAAAGATGCTATAGCAGCTGTTGAAGGTTCTGATGTATATGCAAAGAAGTTTTTGAGAGAATTTAATGAAACCCACCCCTCCAGCACTTTATCTATCCATTATTGCACGGCATCCTTAAAGGATGGAGTTCAAGTGAAGAACAGGTATAAAAGAAGAGCCCGAAATATCAAGAGAGGTTTGGAGGAGATCACACAAGATGGGACCCTCTTATTTTTACGGATTAAGGGAGATATTAAAACAATTCAAAATTTATACCATCATCTAAGAGAAGTTTCAAAAATGCCGGAAAATATGATTGATATTAATCCCAATAGAGGTTTTCTTGACCTTCCACCTTTTTTAGCCAAGGATCATTCGTTTAGAGATATGCTTAGTACATTTAATGTGAAAGGAGGCCTTCATGAAATATTACCTTTCCGGGAGGATGAATCCCCTTACCAACAGGTTGAATATACTCCCCTCTCAAACTATTCTTGTTAATAGGTTAGATTAAATCCCTTCTCTTATAATCTTCACTCTTATTGTGCCTTATGTCTTGTAAGCAGTCAATAAGTTTCCCGATAAGCTGCTTTTTATGTACTTGACCTCGTAGATCCCCAATTTTTTCAAATATCTATCACTCAGTACTTTAACCGCCCAATCCTTGTTTAAGGCTGCGATGTATTCGTTTTTGAATCTCCCTTTCATAAGCACCTGTATTTTCGAAGTATCTCCTACTTGAAAGGGTGAAGAAATAGGTTTGGCTGAATGAATTCCAAAATCTAAAGGCCCTAATTTCAATTTTAGATTGTAATTCTTTTCAAATTCTTCTAATCTATGGTAAAAATATCCAAAATCTCTGCTGAATACATTCCCTAATTTTCTGCCGGTTTTGTATTCCAGATAATTTTGAATACCCAGTCTTAATTTTGGCCACAAATATCCTTCTTTTTCTTTTTTCTTTACATATTCAATAATCTCAATGATTCCTTGGTCATTTTTACCCATAAACCATACAGGTGCAATACACAATTGCATTGATGAGTTTAATATTTCATCGAATATATTTAGAAGATGATCAAGATCGAAATTTTTCATACCACATAAATCGGCGCAAAGTTCTTCATCCATACTATTTAAAGAAATATTGAGTCGATCTAAACCCGCTTCTTCGACTTTTTTTACTAGTTCTGGGGTTATTAACATGCCGTTACTTTGTGCGGTTATGGATGTTATAGAATGATTTTTTTTTAAAGATCGAATTACTGGAATAAAATCGGAATAAAGGAAGATCTCCCCGTAGGGTGCAAAATGAATTTCAATATCAGCACAATCCTTTATATCTATTGCTTTCTCGATCCATTTCACCAGGTAATCTGGTTCCACAAAATAGTTTCGGTGATAATCTCCAGCGGCCACGAAGCAATATTTACAATGGAATTGACAGATCGTCAATGGTTTAACCTCTAAAACATTTGTCCCCCTGTCTATAATTCCCAAAAAATCAAGCCCAAACAAAGGGACTTGGGATTTTTCATCAATGGTAACAATCTTCTTTTCCGTCATTTTAATCAATTTTTAACTTTGTCCAAATAAGAATAGATTAGTTAGTATTCTGTTCTAAATCGTAGTATGGCCGCAACTCCACTGTAAGATTCTAATTGCTCCCCTGTTGGTCCATTAGTGGTGAGAATATGTGCCTCCCCGCCTTGATTCTCGGTATTATTAAGTATTTGCTCCACCTTTTGATGTAATTCTTCGTCCGAAGTCCGCAGTAATTTGTCGCAGACCATTACCGTTTTGATGGCACCCATTTCACTTGCTATTTTTACTTGCTCTAACCCATAGGTGGCTAAACCATCCTCTTTTCCCAGATGTTCTATAAATTCAGACATATATTTGGCCTGTTTGGCAAATTTATAATCGGATTTTTGGGTGGCAATTGTCCCATCCCTTAATACCTCATAAACTCCAGCGAGCTCCCCCGAGCTTGCGCTAATACTCCGTATGGCCACATTATGATCTAAGATATTGCTCTTTTCCTTCAAATACGCTAATAATTCTTCTTTGGTGAATCCCGGCCCACAAAGCACTACTAATTTGATATTGTTTCTTTCTACATTTTCCTCAATTACGGTTTTTATTCCTTTAAAGAAATCTTGGAGTGCTTTTTCATAGTGTTGTTTTCCGTATCTTTTTCCCGGAATATTTTTGTTTATCTCTGTTATAGGGTTTAGAGAATAATCGGAAATAAGCGCTAAGTTTGCCAATCCGCTTTCAATCGCTACACATAGCACAAGAGGGCTCTCTTGTCTTTTAATATTCTTCCGGATCCTGTTAATATCATTTTTATACCATTTATCTTTGTAGATTCTGTATCTTTTTCCCGGTTCCATATTGAAGGTATGATGATCCCCGTATGAAACTAAATCTTTAGGTCCCTCTATAATTTGTCCTAATACTCTTAGAGTATTTGTGAATTCATGGAATTCGACTTTTTTTACTTCTAATTTTAAAACCATGGATTGCCTGTTTCCAGTATCCCCTTCCCTCATTACCACTCGGCGGGTTGTTTTGCCCTTTATTCTATCCCCTTCTTTAATAATATTATATAATACCCAGAGATCATCTAAACTTTCTAATTGTACAAAAAGTGCTCCGCTTTTTCTCGTGTTATCTTTTAATATTTGCATGGTTCATCCCTTTCTATAATTATTTAGATATAATCTTGCCATGTTTTGTATGAGCAAGTCGTTAATTGATTTTTTTACCATTTCTGTTGAAAAAAACTTGAGTATTTGCTGTAATGAAATGTTTCGCCAGGATTCTTTAGTCTTGTTTTTAAAGAACTCTCGAAATTCTTTTTCTCCTCGAGTTTCACGCTCAACATCATAGCTGTTAATAATATGAATCAAATTCGCAGGATTTATTTCTCTCTGGCTTAGAAACACTTCCCATTTGGTAAGAGGTGGATATGTAAATTTAACTAGATCATTGGGTGACAGTTTTTTGTGTAAATATTTATCTCCCTTTTTTAAGCCAGAAAGGGGACCAAATAATATTATTCCCATTTTTAGTAATGAATCCCTATTCTCGGGGGGCTTGACTCCTCCCATCTTGATGCTCACATTTATTTGGCGAGAATTAACAAGGTACAACAAAAATTCCATATTTTTATCATCTGAGATATTGGAATTAGATTGAAATGCCTTGAAAATGTAATATATGATCATTCTTGCTTGATCGGCTGAAAATAATATATCTGGATTGAATATCTGAAGATTAGCATTAAATTTATCTCGTAATTTATCCCGCAATTGGATATAATGTGGGAAGAATTCATTATTGTTGTTATTCCCCAAAAAGTCTTGCTTTGTCCCATCAAACTCATATAAATATAAACCAATATTTTCCATGGACTTCATACTTTTTGTGATGATTTGGGGATCCATCTAATCTACCTTGGCCTTTTCTTGAGTAATTAAGGATCTTATTTCCTTCCTTTGTTGTAAAAGTTCGCATCCCAAAAGAATTTTATGTTTTTATTCTCATTTACATTCCCATCTATCATATCTTCCTCGTAAAGGATTATATCGGGACCAAAAACCTTAGATCCGCTCCTTTCTTTAGGCTCTTCTTTTATGTTCCCTATAAACTCATTAATTTCATCTTGGGTGTTTTTTTTTGGCGGGAATAACGAGATTGTTTTGGTTTTAATTGTGTTCTTGGCACAAATTCTATAAAATGTTTTGTCGAACGAATTTGCCTCAAATCTTATATAGATTATAAGAAAATGGATTTCATTTTTGTCTTGTTGAATTTCCTTGTTCTGCATTATATCGGAAATAATAGATACGGCCTTTGATGAATTCTCAATAAATTCAAATGGAATTTCCATTTTTTTAGAAACCAAAGTTGCCAAGGGAACGGCGCCATTATTTAGGGTCAATAAATAAGAGAAATTCCACTCTTTATTATTACAGAGGGTGTATATCTTTTCTGCATCTTTAAACATGTTTTGTGGTCCATAATGATTATTCATTTTTATCATCTCTATTTTATATAATATTTTTCTTCTTCTAATTGTGCCTATTCTTTTTAATATCTATTTAAACTGTGAGATTAAATGAAAATACCGAAGGAAATAAATGCAAATTAACGTGGAGGTAAATTCCAAATACTAAAAATGCAATACAAACAAAAGAAAAAATCCAATCTTTTTTCCCAAATACCAATGGATGATAGGGTTGGGGATTTTTGGCCAACCCAAATGCTCTTGTTTCTAATGCTTCCGCTACGTTAAACGCCCGACGGATACTGTTCATTAAAAGTGGTATTAATAGGGGCTTAAGATTTTGTATTTGTTTAAAAGGTCCTCCTTTTTCTATCTTATGACCACGAGATTTTTGGGCATCTATTATTATTTGTGTTTCCTTCGCCATGGTTGGGACAAAACGAAAAGCCAAGGAGAGAGAAAACGCTAACGAATAGGGTATCTTAATTGACATGAGTGATTCGCTTAAATCTTCTGGGGATGTAGTTTGGAAATAAATAGAAAAAACAATCATTAATATTATGATTCTCAAGCAAGTTATAAGAGCTAAATTAAGTGAACCAATTATGGTATTTATTATTAGGATAAGAAGCACCAATATTTTTAATCCCGAAAGCCCATTAAGAATCCTTTTTCCCAGCTTTGCAATGATAATGACGGGAAATGTAGATATCAGCAATAAAACCATTAAGAACAAGGTGTGGAATACAAATGAAAGGATTG
>CAZEPC010000184.1:0-8729 GCA_964513765.1 uncultured archaeon | reverse complement strand
TGTTTTCAATCATCTTTAACCCCCCTTTTGTCATCGATGATATTTTTTTTATTTTTTTCCTTATAATATTTCCATAGGAGATATCCCTCCACCACTATAAATGTCCAAAAATCAATGATAATCATAATGTTTCGGTTCTCGTACATGAATATTCTTCCGCTGATAAAAAATTGTACAGAATAACACAAGAATGAGAAGGCCAACAAGATTAAAAGAGATATTTTCGCTTTGCTGTGGAAGGGCATATCCAAATATTTCATCCCTATTTTTCCTTTTTGATGCAATATATAAATGGGTAGGTCAATTGCTAGAATAATTGGAATCAATTGCCAGCTATGCACTTCAAAGTTCAATTCTAAAACTTTGGCGATCGAATTGATCAATCCTTTTAGACTATCTTGCATCCCAAACCCAAAAAGAAATAGGTGGCCCACGATATACATGAGTGAATTCTTCCAAAAAGGCTTCAATGTGGTGATGGGGGCTTCTGAGTCCGTGTTATTCCATTCTTCTTTCGGGATTTTATTATAAAAAATCATGATCCCGATTCCAAAAATCAGCCCCGAGAAATATTCCCAAAGCCCCCAAAAAGGAATTCCTAGTTCCCGGTTATTGCGTCCGTACATCTGCCATAGGTCAGCTACAGATAATCCTACTCCAAATAATATCCATATAAGAGAGGATCTTTTCACAAATTTTTTATCGCCCTTGACAAAATAAATATAGAGAAAGACCGGAATCATCGCAAATGCCAGCCGAAAATTCTCAATCATTGAATTATAATTTCGCTCTGATCCAACTTCTAAATATACATAATTGTAGGCTTCTGGGGCGATTATTGGAACGATTGATTTGGCAATGTAATGTCCTATTGCTGCACTTCCCACATAAATCAAGATGATTGAAAAGATGTCCTTCCATGAAAACTTTGTATCGGACAAGAGATACCCTCCTAAAAATAGGGTTGTCGGCCCAATCCAGGCTAAACCTACGATAAATAGCCAAAAATATCCTTGCCACCATGCCACTTCCACGTGGTAATTTTCGGTATATGATATGAGATGCCCCGGATATAATCCGGGTATTCCGGCTTGTCCTACAAAAGTCCCCCATCCCCTTCTGCCCGTTCTAAATACTAATACAATTATTCCAAAAATGAAGTAATTGAATTTTTTCCTCGGTCCGAACATCCACGAAAGAAATAATAGAAAAAGCGCCATTACAATTGTGGGATCGCTGGTCCCAGACCCTCGAATATGCCATCCATATCCAAAAAGAAGCGCCCCAATTAATACATTTAATATTTCATTATCTTGATTTTGTTTTTTTGGTGATTTCATAATGTGCAAAGATATTGTAAATCTTTAAAATTTGCGAAACTTAAGATATCGATGGTTCTTATCTCATTCATGAAGAAACACACACTCGATATTCCCTATAACACCTCGGATGTGAATCCAATTTCTGAATTTGCCGAGGTTAAAGAAAGTGCAATTCACGGACTCGGTCTTTTTGCCAAGAAAAAAATACCTCGAGGCACAATTTGGTGGCATCCGAGACCCCAAGATATTCAAATTTTCACCAAAGATCAGATCAGAATTCTCATAAATTCCCATAAAAATCAGAGAATTACAAGTTTTTTGGACACACTTCTAATGTATTCTTATTATGATAGAGAATTTGATGTATTGGTTTTTTGCTTGGATAATGCACGTTTCGTGAATCATTCAAAGAAAGATAATTCTGGTGCCCTTGAGGATCATGCGAATTTTCAGTCGGTCGCCCTAAAAGATATTGAGATCGGGGAGGAAATAACCGAAAATTATCGAAAGTATACGCCTTGTGAGTGGATTAAGGATTATAAACCCGATTTCGATGTTTGTTGCTGGTGACAAATGGAAATAAAATGGTTTTTTACTAAAAAGCGCTAATATTACATATAATGAGAAAATTGAATGGACAAGAACGATTTTACCGGGCACTTAAATGCGAGGAAGTGGATAAGATGCCCTCATTTTGGATGGATATCACTCCGCATGGTACTTTTGAACAAGTGTGGAGGGACTTTCTCAACAAGGAGAATAATCCCGAATTGGATGAGTGTTTTGAAATTCATCCGGTATTGGGGGATATTACCCGAACTAATTGGTATTCCAAAGGAACAAGCAGCATAATTTCACTGCCATCTGCCCATTTTCCTTATCCCTCTGTATATTACAATAAGGAGGAAGATAGAATATATACCAAAAAGGAAACCCAAGATCTTAAAACGAAGGAGAAACTATTTCGGGTGAGTCCTTATGGTTCCATAAGAGAATATGAACCTAATGGAACAAAAGGCTGGTATTATGGTCCCTATTTTCGTGGCCCTAATGCAATCGAACGGATGAATGAGATGTATGCTGAATTTGGTGCCCCGTGGGAAAAAGAAATGATAGGCGATTTGAAAAGAACTAAAAAACTTTTATCGAAGGTAAAAGAAGCGGGATTTTCCCACGCGGTTCATGGATCGGCTAAAGGCCATTTTGAACCTATATGGGGTGGTTTCGGTCCTTTGACTATTGCAAAATTAATGAGGAATCGACCGGGATTTTTCAAGGATTTGCTCAACAAGTTTGGGATATTGTGCCGTGAAAGTGCAAAATTTTCCGCGGAAGCAGGTTTTCAAATCATTAAAACAGGGGATGATCTGGGACAAAAAGATCGGTCTTTAATTTCTCCTGAAGATTATCGAAATTTCTTTTATCCCCATTTAAAATCACGTTGTGATGCTGCACATAAATATGGTGCGGTTGTTTTTATGCATTCATGCGGGTTCATGGAGGATTTAATTCCTCACTTTTTAGATGCGGGTCTTGATGGCTTGCAATCTCTTGAAGTGCCTGCAGGCAATGATCTGGCCCGAATTAGAAAGATAGTAGGGAATAAAATGTGCTTAGTGGGTGGAATTGACTCTTCCCGTGTAATGACATTCGGGAGCCCTGAACAATGTGAGGAACATGTAAAAACACAAATCAACAAGGCCACATTGTTAGATGGGGAAAGAATCGATGGCGGTTATATTCCCGGTCCTGCTCATAATTTAATTGATACTCCAATGGAAAATGTCCGAACTGTAATTGACGCTATTGCCAAATACGGCAAATATCCTTTGGTGTTTTAAGCCATAAAAAAGCCTAAAAAGCCTAAAAATCAAAAAAAATCAAAATCATCAGGCCCGTTGTTTTACTTTCGTGGGTACTATTTTTTTCCCTAAATTCTCTTCTTTAAGCATTTTTGCCAGCTTTTTTCTTAATTTGTATTTTTGTATTTTACCCCGGCCGGAAAGCGGTATTTCAACATCAAAACTGACATATCGCGGTACGCTAGGGCTCGATATATTCCCATAACAATAATCCACCAAATCTTGTTCTGAGAGTCCTGCCCTTGATTCCACTTTGGCAACTGCTGCAACAACTTCCCCATATTCATCATCCGGAACGCCGACAACGGCAATCTCTATAATATCCGGATGCTGGATAATATAATCCTCAACCATCTTCGGATAAACATTTGCTCCCCCGTATATTATCATGTCCTTGATTCTTCCGGTGATTTTGTAATACCCCTCCTCGTCAACGGTGGCCAAGTCTCCGGTATGAAGCCAACCCTCTTCATCAATAGCCTTGGCGGTCTGTTCAGGTGATTTATAATAGCCCTTCATGACATTATATCCTCTCACAACTAGCTCCCCGTCCTCCCCAATAGGAACCTCTTGGTTTTCAACATCAACGATACGAACTTCGATCTCGGGAATAGCCTGCCCTACACTATTTATCCGATGTTCTAATGAATCATTTGGTTTTGTTAAAGTCACAATGGGAGAGGCCTCTGTGAGTCCGTAGCCAATTACAATATCCTCCATTTTCATAACGTTTATGATGTCCTCCAATACGGCTGGTGGGCAGGGTGCTCCCGCAATAATCCCTGTTCTTAGGCAAGACACATCTGAATCGTGCTCCTTGATGTATCTAATGTATCTCACGAAATGTGTGGGGGTCCCATGTGCGACGGTTGCTTGTTCGTCAATTATCTTTTTGATTGCAATCTTTGGGGTTTGATCCTTAAGCGGAATCATGGGCGATCCAGTAATGGTTGCCAGTGTTATTCCTAGGACACATCCGAAGCAGTGAGAAAAAGGAACAGGTATGAGGTATTTGTCCTCGTTACTGCAATTCATAACTTGGGCCGTGGCGATGGTATTCTTAATTATATTGTAATGGGTCAGCATTGCACCCTTTGGGACTCCTGTGGTGCCAGAAGTATAAAGGATAAAAGTAACATCATCTTTATCGATTGAATCTTGTCTCTCTTTTAGTTTCTTTTTATTCTCTTCATTAATTTCAACATCCATTAGATTTAACATGGTTTTTACCCCTTTGGCTTGGGGAAGTGGTTGGGGATCATCCATAAGAACGATGTTTCTTAATTTTGGTATATTTTCACGGAAGGTTTCTATATTAGGTACATAATTGGAGGTACAAATGCATGCTACAGACTCCGAATGATTCAGAACATATTCTGCTTCGTTGTCTTGATACCAAGAATCCATCGGGATCAATACAGCTCCCACCTTCGGCAGTGCAAACCAGGCAAGCATCCATTCATAATTGTTTAAAGACCAAACTCCTACTTTTTCTCCTTTTTTTATCCCAAGTTCGAGCAATCCCAATGCAAGTTTATCGACATCGTGTTTCAACTCTTTCCATGTTTTTCTAAGGTTATCAAAAATGGCCGCTTCAACATCTGGATAAAGCGACGCAATAAGATCCAAAAGTGAGCCGATCGTTAAGTTTTCCTTCTCAATTCCATGTATTACACTTTCATTAATTGGCATAACTTTTTTTTCGATTTTGTAGTTATTAAAACTTTTGTCTGAATTTTTGATTAGAAAACGAAAAAAATACTAGAAATATTTGGTTTTCCGAAAAAACTCCTTACCAAAAAGATGGAAGTTGATCAAAAATTTCTAGGTCATTTTTTTATAACAAAAAGGCAATATTATAATATATATTGTTATCAGCTTAAAGTAGATGTTGATATATTAAGCACGTAAGAAAATCCTCGATTTAAAGGTCGGATATGAGGAATGAAAGAAAATAAATGGGAAGAGCTGGCTTCTTGGTGGAACAATTTCGGTAAAAATGAAATCAATGCTAAAGAGGCTATCCAAAAAATTAAACCCGGTCAGAAAATATTCATTCATTCTGGATGTAGCGAACCGCAATTACTTCGAAAAGAGCTGATAAACCAGCATCGGCGTTTAAAAGATGTTGAAATTCATCATTTTCTCTCTGTGGCGAAAGAACAAGATCTCCCATTAAATGACAAGCCAGAGGATTTGTTCCGACATAATGCATTTTTTATTGGCGGTCAGTCCATACGGAAGGCAGTAAATGCCGGACAAGCAGATTACACGCCTATGCATATGTCAGAAATTCCCGATTATTTCAAAAAAGGAAGAAAATCTATTGATGTGGCCATTATTCAGGTGAGCCCTCCAGATAAAAACAATTTTTGCTCTTTTGGCCTAAATGTAGATGTTGCTAAACCTATTGCCGAATCTGCGGATTTAGTTATAGCCGAGGTAAACCCCGCAGTACCAAGGGTATTAGGTAATTCTTTTATTCATATGAAAAAAATAGATTGGTTTGTCTATAATGATGAACCTCTATTAGAATTTAACGCATCAAAAATCGATAAGAAATATATAAAAATCGCGGAAAATGCAGTAAATCTTATAGAAAACGGGGCTACCCTTCAGATTGGGATGGGAAAAGCCCCTTTGGCTGTGTTAAATTGTCTTTCAGATCACAAACATCTCGGGGTCCATAGTGATTCAATTTTCGATGGGATTGTGGATTTAGTTGAGGAGGGTGTTATAACATGCGAGAGAAAAAGTTTAATGCCCAACAAGATTGTGGCAAATTATGGGTTGGGGACCAAGAAACTCTTTGATTTTGTGAACGATAACTTATTTGTTGAGTTTCACCCTGCCAATTATACAAATGATCCTATGCTTATTGCAAAAAATGAAAAGATGACCGCAATAAACGGGGCAATTGCCGTGGATTTAATGGGGCAAGTGAATGCCGACTCTATTGGTCCTCGATTTTATTCTGGAATTGGAGGTATGGTCGATTTTTGTAGGGGGGCTTCCTATGCCAAGGATGGAAAATCGATCATTTGTTTGCCATCCACCGCGAATGACGGACAGATCTCGAGGATTGTACCCATGCTAGAGATGGGCAGCCATGTTTCCCTGACGATGGGTGATGTGAATTATGTGGTAACCGAGTTTGGGGTAGCTGATCTACATGGAAAAAATATTCGCGAAAGAGCGATGGAGTTAATTTCAATTGCCCATCCAAAATTTAGGAAAGAACTCCTTGCTAGGGCTAAAAAGCTAAACTATATCTATTCTGATCAAAAATTAGCAACGGATAAAAGCGGTAAGGTTGTCATTTATCCTCGAGAATACAAATGGCTCTACAAAACCCCGGATGGGAAGGAGGTTAGATTTCGTCCCATTCTCCCCAAGGATGAGCGATTATTGCAGGATTTGTATTATTCTTTAGATGAGGAAAGTCGGGTTTATCGGTTTTTCAGAAAGAAAAAATATTTTGCCCGCCATGATGTGGAAATGAGCGTAATTGTTGACTATGAGAATATTATGGTTCTTGTGGGTTTGGTGGGGAAGGTAGGACAAGAAGAAATGGTCTCTGTATGCAGTTATGAAAGAGATTCCTCCAACAATTATGGGGAAATTGCCTTTACGGTCGCTGATGGATGGAGAAATCAAGGGTTAACCAAATTTATGCTACAATCCCTCATACAAATTGCCAGGGAGAAAGGTTTAAGAGGATTTCAAGGGGAGATAATGTGGAACAATAAAGCTATGGTCCATATTATTAAAAGTAGCGGATATGTAATTAAGGGCCATATAATGGATGGAGATTGGCTATTTTCCTTTGATTTTAATGAAAAGAGTGAAAAAAAATGAAATATTACTGTTGCGTGGGATATTACTCCATGCACTGGGTGCTAACTAAAAATAAATAGAAATGTCGATGATTGTTATGGATGAAGCGAAAAAAGGGTATTTGATGTGTTTTGGCGGTGTATTTACGTGGTCTTTCAGCGAAATTATTGTGAAATTATTACAAGGTTCCGTTGGGCCCGTGTCTCTTTCATTTCTCAGGTTCTTTTTCGGAGGTCTATTTTTATTGCTTTTGATGTCCTTTCAAAAGGATCTAAGTCAAATGTTTCTATTGGTGAGGAGATATCCAAAACTCGTTGTTATCTCAAGTGTGGTTGGTTTGGGTTTCAGCAATATTGTATATTTTTACGGAATCCAATTGACCCAAGCGAATGTGGGATCTGCCCTTTACACAACTTATCCCATCTTTATAAGTATTTATAGTATTTTTCTTTTAAACGAAAGGAGTAATTTGAAGGGTAAATTTATTGGATATATTTTGGGATTTATCGGAACTGCGATATTGATAACTAATTTTAATTTTAGGCTTTTTATTCAACCAGAAAATATTGCGGGGAATCTCTTATTAGTATTAGCTGCTGCACTCTGGGCATTCTATTCTGTGTTGGGGAAGAAAATCTTCCGAAAAGAGGCGCAGCTAAGAGATGTAAATGAGAAATATATTTCAAATATCGAAATCAAATTCACGGCTGTGAGTTTTTTCGTTTCGAGTATTCCTAGCTCAATTATCCTTTATTTTACGGATGAAATACCTACTTTTCTGAGATATGCACCTCAGGAATGGAGTCTGGTGCTATTTTTAGCTTTTATATCAACCGCTTTTGGGCTTTTTATCTTTTTTGTGGGGATCAGAAAGATCGAAGTTTCAAAGGGGATGAGCTTGGCCCTCTTAAAGCCAATCATGGTGAGTATCCTTGCATATTTCATTATTGGCGAGACGGTAAGTGTTGCCTTAATGATATCGCTTGGGTTGGTGATATTTGCCGTGGTTCTCATTAATCGAAAAAGTTCAAAAAAAGTTCTTTGATTATTTAAATCCTACTCGAAAATCTCATGCAAAATTCTTCCTTGAGATTCCCTCGGCCGCTCAATTCCCAATATCTTTGCAATGGTGGGTGCAACATCATATATATTGATGGGGGGATGTAATTCTATATCTTTTTTTATCCCTGGTCCATTTACGAGTAATGGTACACTTACCCGACACCCGCCGAACTTAACGGTGGGCAGATAATAGGCATGGGCACCGTAACAAACCTTCGACCTGGAGACCACTTCTTTTTCCATAGAATACTCTGATACAGTAGATGCATTGAGCTCCTGAGGATCACCGTCAAATAGTTGATATGGGGGATTGAGAAAATAGACCACATCTCCAACCCTTCTTCCGTTCTGTCCCAAAAATGCTGCATCTTCCTTTTTCATCACGAGGCTCATAATTTTTTCTCCGGTTTCCGGATCCTTCAGTTTTCTTAATACGGAAATAATTTCATCCCTCACCTTTTCGTAATTCTCTTCTTTAACGATGCCGTCGGGATCCCTTCCTTCTAAATTAACCCATACATAATGGGGCTCGAAATATGGAAACGCCTTGGTGTTTTCCCAATCTACTTTATACCCGCTTTTTCCCTTTTTATAGCTCGTGAGTCCGCTTTCTTTGAAAACCCTGGTTAAATTTACTGTCTTCCAT
>CAZEPC010000183.1:0-8734 GCA_964513765.1 uncultured archaeon | reverse complement strand
ACCAATGCAGATTGACATATGGGGCACAGTAATTGGATCGTTGCAAAGAGTAAACATTGTTTTGCCTCAGTTTCAATATACACATCACGGTATAAAGGTATATAATCTTTCTTAGGTCTTCCAACCATAATATTTTTAGGATTTCTGGCGACTTAAAAATACCTATGCGTCCCCTATTACAACTTTGATATCTCAACACATAGTGGGGTGAGCTCAAAACGCCCGACGAAAAGCCGGTCTAAATCTGGAGCTTGCTCTTTCCTTCTATATCTAAAATATTGCTATTATGGATTATAAAAAATATCGACGATTTATAAGAGTTGTACTTATAAATCATCATTCTTTTGAAAAATTAACCATTTTTTCGTAATTTCTTGTTATTTTCAAATTCGTGGAATAAAACCTTCCAATCATTTATTAAGAGAAGCCTCCTAATTGGTAGTGTTAAATATGCGAAAATTATACCGCGGACATATGTATGCAATTGGTGCTTCATTGTTATTTAGTCTCTCTTCTCCCTTAAGTAAAATCTTGCTGGATGATGTTCCGCCCATGACCCTTTCAGGCTACATCTATCTTTCAATTATTGTTGTCTTTAACCCCATTTTTTTTAAGAATAAAGAGGAGGGCTGGACGAATTTACCCCAAAAAGAAAAGAATACGGGGGAGAATCCAAAAAATGGCATAAAAATTCTGGTGATGGTTATAAGCGGGGGGATTTTGGCCCCTATTTTTCTTTTATATGGCTTAGAAAATATCGAAGTATTTACCGCTTCTCTTTTCCTAAATTTCGAGCTGATCTTCACCGTATTACTCGCGACGGTAATTCTGAAGGAAAAAGTCACTAAAATGGGAATATTTGGAATACTCGTGGTGATATTTTTTTTAATCGCCAATTCCATTGATTACAATTTTTCAAAGTTAGATATTATTGATTTTTCATCATCTATACTTCTTATAATAGGTGCATGTTTCTTTTGGGCTATAGACAATAATATTTCTGGCAGAATTGAGGGACTATCAAGTCAAAAAATTACCTTTATCAAGGGATTCTTTGGAGGATCATTCAATCTTTTATTGGCTTTCTTTCTGGGAAAAAGTTTAGCAGTTCCTCTAGTAAAAATTCCTCTTATCTTATTCATTGGAATATTTTCGTACGGGTTTTCCATTAATTTATTTATATTAGGGTTAAGAAATATCGGGGTCGCAAAAACCAGCATCATTTTTTCTCTTAATCCATTTTTCTCGAGCATTTTATCTGTATTTATTTTTGAAAATCTCATCTCTCTATTGGATTGGACAACATTCGGGTTTGTTCTACTGGGTGTGATGCTTTTACTTATTGATAAACATAAGCACTATCATATCCATTATTCTTACATTCATGAGCATGAAATAATAGAAGATACCCATCATAAAAGGGATACAATAGAAATATTGGATAAGGGAAATCAAACTGGGAATAATGTGATAAAACATAAGCATAAAAAGTTAAAGCATAAACACGGACACACCCACGGTGAGCATCATCAACATAACCATTCGGATGAGGATTCATAGAAAACCGAGCATTGAAAAATTCTCTTAATTTTCACAAGCGCAATTGTTATATACGAGAATTTCTAAACATAAAATATGGTCAAGTTTGAGAAAAAGAAAGTATCGAAAGAAGATGCCGAAGAAAAGGGTATCACCAATTGGGGTACATGGGAAAGTCCCCCTCCTCCTGGATTCGATTGGGAGTATGACCAAAAAGAAACTTTTTACGTGCTCGAAGGTGAGGCCGAGATTGATGCTGATGGGGATAAAATCTCATTTGAACCAGGCGACTTGGTGACGGTCTACCCCGAAACTGGCAAATGTCATTGGAATGTCAAAAAGAAAATAAAAAAACATTACAAATTCGGTTAAATGTATTTGCTTATTATTTGTGTTTCAGTTTTTTTTGTAATTTTTTTCTCTTGATATATTGTAAATTATTTTTCTCCAACAAATTCAATAAATGTTCCTTTTGTGCTGAATTTACCCCTTTCCAGTCAATTACCCAATAATCTATTGGCTCCATGCTTCTCTCTTGAATATTTTTTATCATTTTATTGGTGAGTTTCTTAATGTGGTACTTTGGGACGGTATGTACGAATCCACAACCTAACTTAATGAGTTTACTTAAATTATACATATAATGGGTTCCTCCAAAGCCCACACAGACATTTACGTTGCTCTTTTGAAACTTGTTCTCACTAATATGTTTTTCGGCGATTAAATGAGTCGTTTTCATTACTGCGTTGGCAACAATCTTTCCTCCCTCTGAATTTTTCCATCCCTTTTTATCACTACCAAGCTCAATAAAAGCCATGGGTATATCAAAAAGAGTGGGGCCATGATGGGTTACCTCTTGATCAACCACAAAAGAGGATGTTTCAGATTCTTGCAGATACTCAGAAAGCATTTGATGGAAATAATGTAATAACACACCCGACCCCTTTGCAATAGTTTTTTTTTGTCCTCCGTACTTGTTATCTCCCCAATTTCCCGGGGTATGGCAGAGAAGGGCGCCCTTTCCAGATTTTGAGCTGTGTCGGCTAATAAATATGAGCATGTCTCCAGCTATCTCTCCTTTCTTGAAGGTTTCATCAAGCCTGCTCATTCTACAATCAATTACTAACATAGAAACTTCAACACCCCCCAAATCATCTTTTTGATACTTATATTCTTTGAGGATGTGGGCATTTTGTGAATTGTTAGATTTTTGGGTTTCTTTAAAGGGAAAATATTTGAGTAATTGGGCGCGAATGGTTTGAGATGCGATATCTTCATCGGAAGAAAGAATTGTAATGCGAAACATTTTGCGATCAGCTTGTTACATGAAAAGCTAAAATTTTATTAAAAATTTGAGAAAAAACAGAGATTTACAAATTAGAAATCGTTTGATCCATCTCTTTAACCAGTTCCTCGGTCCTTTCTTCTGTCTTGGCTTCGGTGATGATCCGTATTATTGGCTCGGTATTGCTTGGGTGCACCAAAGTCCATTCATCTTTCCCAAATACCTTTACATCATTATGGATGGTTTCATAAGGGATTGAATTCTTATCCAAGTGTTCTTTCAAGGGGTTCATAATTTCCATCGCGGATACTCCCTCCAGCTTTACATTTTTTCGGGTACTGTGGTAACTGGGGATTTCCTCAACGAGTTCCGTAATTGTTTTTCCAGTAGAAAGGAGGATTTCACATATCATGACTGCCGCAAATATACCGTCCCTTGTATTATTAAATTCGGGGTACATGAAACCTCCGCATGATCCTTCTCCCCCGAATATCAAGGTATTCTTTCCTTCCTTTGTTGTGTCCTTTATTTGGTTCAATTTCACCGCTAAATTCCTCTCTCCGACGGGGGTGTGTTCGATCGTTGCTCCGTATTTTTCCGCTAAATCATCTAGCATTAAGGAAGATGCACAATTGGTGACCAGCTTAATAGAATCTACATTCTCCCGCTTTCCCTTTTCCAAAATATGTTTCCAAATAAGAGCCAAGATTACATCCTCTCGGTAGATTTGTCCTCTTTCTCCTATCAACGTAACCCGATCTGCATCAAAATCATGAGCAAATGCTACATCACAACCGATTTCATCGATTTTTTCTGTGAGGATTGACAGATGTTCAATAGTGGGTTCAAACATTCGTGGATAGGATCCATCCTCCTGCCTCTCGTTATTTATTTCGATTGCGTTGCATCCCAATTCCGTGAGAAAGCTTGCTGTAACTCCCGACCCTGCTCCACATCCGGTATCAACAATTACTTTCAGTTTTTTTCGTTTCCGTTCGTTTTGCGCTTTGAAAACATCCATATCTAAGTACTTTTTCATATCGATAAAATATTGTTCTACAAGGTTCTTGACTTGAAATACGGGTATATACTCATCCCATTTTACATGTTTGGGTTCTTTTTCTCCGTAAAAATAGCTGTTGATCTCTTTTAAATCTTCATCCCCCAGATATGTTCCATGGGGACCCAAACATTTCATTCCGTTATATTGGGGAGGATTATGGGACGCCGATATGATAACTGTCCCATCACAATCCATATTCTTATGTCCGAATAATAAAGCCGGAGTTGGACAAAGACATGTATCAAGTACTTCTGCTCCTACACTCTGAAGGGCACCAATGGCGATCTTTTTAATCATTGGACCGGTGGTTCTAGGATCCATTCCCACAAGGACTTTGGGTTTTTCTCCCACTTTATCAATCAGCCAAGACCCAAATGCTTCGGTGAATTTGAGTATTACCTCGGGATTGAGGGATTTTCCTATTACTCCCCGCATTCCCGACAAACTAATTATTAAATTTTCCGGTGGTTGATATTTCTGCATAACAATAAAAATCATGCAACATTCTACAAAAATTATGGGGTTGCAACAAGGCAACAATAAAAAAGCAATCATTATCGGTGATGTAAATGTTGATATTATCACACCTCCATTTTCCCCCGAACAACTCCTTGAGGGGGAAACAAGTATTGTCTTGGATGATTTTACCACCAGCTTAGGGGGAAACGCTATTAATGTGGCGGCTTTTCTGGCATCTCTGGGGGATGATCATCTCTTTTTAGGTGGCTTAGGTGACTGTGGGAATAGTATTTGGATACAACAAAAATGTGATGAATTAGGGATTAATACCAAGTTTTCTGTTATGCCCAATAAATCCGCAGGTATAACCTTTGCTCTTACCTATACGGAAGGTAGGAGACAGTTTGTGGCTACTTTGGGAACAAATAAACATATCACCATGGATAAGCTAGATTTAAGCACATTAGAAGATCAAGATCTAAGTAATATTCATCTTCATCGATCCGGATTTTGGTATACTCCCCGTTTGAAGGGCCAACCGACCATCGAGCTTTTTAAAAAGGTAATATCCCAAGGTGGGGAGACCAGTTTAGATGTGGGATGGGATCCCGAGGGCTTTTCGGAACAAAATCGAAATGTGCTGTTTCAAACTTTAAAATACACTAAATTTTTCTTTGCTAATGAAAAGGAAATTAAGGCAATGACTCAAGAAAATGATATTAAACAGGCATATGATATTTTGCTGAACAATTCAGATATAATTGAGGACCCCGTGATTGTAGTTCACCGGGGGGAACGCGGATGTGGGATAATACGGAAAGAAAAAAGGGAGTTCATTAAACCTATTGTCCTGGAAGAACTCATAAATCCTACTGGCTCCGGAGATATATTTAATGGTGGGTTTATTCACGGTCTTCTTAATGATCTAAGCAATAAAAAATCTGCAGAATTTGCGAACCTTGCGGCTTGCGTTCATATAAGCGATATTGAAAAAATCTATCCTACTTTGGAAGAAATTGAGATATTTAAAAAAGCCCAAAATAAGTGATCCGTAATTCTCAAAAATTAAGGATTTTTCTCATTTGATTCAACTAGATGTCTCGTAAAATCTCTTTCGAACATTCTTCACAATAGCCGTGAGAAAACTTAATGTCTCCATGTTTGCTGAAATATCTCTCTAATTTCTCCCAATATCCTTCTTTTGTCTTGACTTTATGGCATTTGAGGCAAATTGGGATTAAATCCCGGAGTACGGAAACTTCTTTGAGGGTCTTTTTTAGCTGATCGTTTTTTTCTTTTAGTTCTTTAATCATATTCACCATTTTCAAATGGGTTTCAACCAATTCCTTGAACTCTTGAACTAAAAGATGATAAATCTTTCCATATTCGTTTGACTTCGAATCGAGTATGCAGATTGTGCCGAAAATCTCCCCCCCCGGCCATTTAATGGGATATCCTAAATATGATATTATGCCATACTCTATTTCGGGGGCATCTTTCCATCTTTCCAGTTTTTTGGCGTTATGAATCTCCAAATGTTTTTTGGTTTTCACCACCGCCTCGCAATAATGATTAGCCAATTCAACAGTATCTCCCTCCTTGTAGGGGTTCTCCTTTTTTTCTGCCGAACTAACTACTTCAATTTCTGGTGGTTTGATTCTAGTTATGATGGCAGATGGTACTTTTAATACTTCTGCCATAATATTCACAATTTTTTGCCATTTGTTTTCTGTCTTCTCTGGTATCGGGGTTTCACGTATGGGGATCATCTTATTTTATCATTTTTCCTGTTATTTGCTATTTTTTGAGATATATCAATCTTCATCTTTTTTGGCTGCTTCTCGAATCATCGCGGTGATATCATTTGCTTTCTTTTGGTCTTTTTCTTTTTTGGCTTTTAGTTGTTCTTCTCTTTTTCTTTTTTCTTCTTCCTTTTTCTTCTTCTCCAAATCAAAAGAACTAAATATAGAATCCCTTAATGAGTGGACTTTTGTGGTTGGCCTTTTCTTTTCGGTTTTAGCACGATTTGCCCATGCCTTTATCGCTTCCTTTTGTTTTTTCCTTTCCTCTTTGGATTTTTCTAAACTATTAGTCGATTCATTTCCGCTGGTATGGGCGGTTTTTATCATTTTGGATATATCTTGTAGTTTTTCTATTTGTGACTTTTGTTCTTCTTTTTGTTTTTGGAGGGCTTTTTGTTGGGCAATTCTTTCCTTTTGCTTTTGTTTTTGGATTTGTTCCATTTGCTGAAGGTATTTGGCTTTTTGTTGTTTGAGGTCAGCGAGTTTTGACTGGATATCTACGTTCCATCCTATTTTCTTGAAGGTTTGATTTGCTTCCTTATATGTAAACTTTGCCGAATCAAATTCTTTATTTTTCACGTATTTATCTGCCTCGTCCATTAATTTAAAGGCTCTTTCCTGTAATTGGTTCTGTTTCTTTTTATTTTCTTCAAATTCCTTGAGGTGTTCTTCTTTTGCTTGCTCCTTCTCTCTCAATATTTCTGATTGATGTTCTAAGTACATTTCAAACTTTTCGTGGGATTTTTCCTCTTCTTTCTTTTTTTCTTCTTCCATTTGTTTTTGTTTTTGATAGTTTGTATGTCTATCCTTAGTTTTTTCTATGAGATTTTGAATGATATTAAGTTGTTCATTTAGGTTCTTTTCCTCTACCAAGTTTTTCGCTTTTTGGTACTCCTCAAGAGCTTTAGCATATTTGTTTTCGGTGGAGTAATTGCCCGCATTTTTAATTATATCAATTATTTTCTTTTCGACATCCTCCACGATCTTCTTTTGCTGTTCTGATTTGGCTCCCTTTTCTTCAAATTGTTTTTTCATCTCCAACATATTCTTTTTCTCTTCAATCTTTTCTTGTTGTTTTTGTTGGAGTAGAAGGGCCGCTTCCGATTTCATTTTGCGAATTTGATCAATTCTATCATTTAGTCTTTCTATTTGATCAAACCAACCGGCCTCTATAAGAATATTGCTGGCCCTTTCATATGATTTAATGGCTTGGTTGAAATTGTTTGTTTGTATTTCTTTTTCTGCATTATCAATGATGGAAAATGCTTTATCTTGCAGTTTTTTACGTTTTTGTTTTCTTTCTTCAAGTTTTGCGAGTTTTTCTTGTCTTACTTGTCTTTCGGTGGCAAAATGTTCTTTCATCTCATTTTCAGAAATATTGTGGATCTGTTGGGCTTCAATGCGCTTAAGTTCATCAATTCCAAGATCTTCTTGAAGTCCTTGGATCTTCTTTACAATATTCTCTGCTTGTGATTTTTGTGCACTCCAGCCCAATGAATTAAGCAATATCATGGATTTATTGTAAAATTCGAGGGCATTTACATATTTCTCCTCGGAGATGGCATTCTTTCCCTTCGTTAAAAAATCAATTACTATCTTTTCATTCTTTTCTTGTTCTATTATCTTTTC
Organism: uncultured archaeon; assembly: GCA_964513765.1. GTDB lineage: Archaea > Asgardarchaeota > Lokiarchaeia > Sigyniarchaeales > Promethearchaeaceae > CAZEPC01. The sequence continues at coordinate 957 of CAZEPC010000183.1, read as the reverse complement.
CTTGAATATATCTGCGGCAGAAGTATCTGATTCTCCAAACCTATAAACGGATAAGTCATCTCCACATGCAGGTAGAATATTTGATATTTTGTCCATTTCTTTTTCGATTTTTTCCAAGTTTACGGATATTAAATCGGATTCTCCCTTTTCGTAAAGTTCCAATGTCTTTTCATTTATGACGGCCATCCTTGTAAAGATTATGGAGCATTCATATTCCCATCCGGGCATTGATTTGAACATGGCCAATGCGTCTTCCAGCATTTCTATCGCACCTGAAAAATCATCTTCCTTTTCACATTTTTTGGCGATATCAATAATTTCAAAGGTTTCCATTCGCATGCCTTTTAGGATATTTTGCTGATTCTTTACTTCTTCCAAGAGATTTTGTGCCAAATGGATAATATTTTCTTTCCGTTCTACAATCACATAGCTTGCCTCTTTTTGACGGGTGGCAGGTACCGGTTCTGCATTTATAATGTCTTTCTGATCAAGGTCTGTGAATGTTGGTCCAGTTTTTTGAGATTGCTGGGTAGAGGCAATCATCTGGGATAATTCTTCTAATTCTGGTTGAGTTTGAGAAGAGGCTTCTGTCCTAAAAGTTGGTTGATAGTTTTCTCTTTTTGGACTCGCTTGTTGTGATTGAGGGATTTCTGCATCTTGGTGCGCTTGTTTTGCCGCTTCGGAGGCGAAAGTAGGGACATATTCATCTGAAGTTTGTTGTGCTGTTTTTCGTTCTTGTTCTGCTTCAAGATGTGCTTGCTTGGCAGCTTCGGAGGCGAAAGTAGGTATATACTCCTCCTTATTTTCTTTAACTTTTTGCTTTGTTTGAGGTACTCCTGGTTGTGCTTGTTTAGCCGCTTCGGATGCAAATGTGGGTTGATATTCTTGTGTTTGATTTTGTGCTTGTCTCGCTTTATTCTGTTGCGGTCCCCCAGGTTGTCCTTGCTGAGCAGCGTG
>CAZEPC010000182.1:0-8760 GCA_964513765.1 uncultured archaeon | reverse complement strand
GCTAAAATATTAGCTAAAAGGAGGAAGAGTACTAGCTGCCTTTTGGTGTGATTTTTAATCACTCAAAATATTTTTAATAGGCTCCTAACATAAGCAATGTAAGAAAAATCTGAAGATTTCCAAGAGTTCTGAAGATTTCCAAGAGTTTACAAAATGGAGATTAGATTTTTATACCTATTTTTGTATAAATAAATGAAGGGGGAAGATAAAAATAACGAGAAGAGAACAGAGGGAAAAAGGGAAAGAGGGAACAATATGACAAAGAATCCGATGATAAATAATTATTGGGCGGCCAGGGTATTGATTCGATCCCTTGACCAAAATATCGGAGGATTAGAAAAGGAAGAGATTCATGATCGTTTGAATTTATTGAATTTACTGATGAAAGAATTATACCCGGTCATTCATTCTAAAAATTCGGGACACAATTCCCGGCCATCCTTATCAAGATCCTATATGAATAAAAGATTAAGGGAGAAACATAGAAAAAGAAAGATTTACAGACAAAGAAAGGCATATGAGTTGGGAAGAGAATCCAACCTAAAAGATAGGGGGAAACTTGAAAATCGAGTGAATAAACGGGACTATAAACACATGACTTTTTCCAGCGATAAGGGAATGGAACATATTGAAAAAATGTTTAAATATTTCCGGGTTCGCCTCAAAATTCTCGAAAGTCTCGAACCCTCATTCCTGGAAAAAGCAGTAGATCATGAGTTGGACAAGGGAAAAATTGCCTCCCTCGAATTCATTCGGGGCGGGAAACTCAAAATTGTAAAAAAAGAAGGGAACGGCCAAAACAATCTCGTTGAAGATAAATTAAACACCTTCAATGAACCGGATTTGGCGGAAATCTTGGTGTTTTTGAAGCGGAAGATGTATGAGATTAATTTAAATGATTACAGATCGAATCTTCTTTCCAAAATATATCTAGGTGGCGGAGAAGGGAGAAACGAGGGCGGATAATATTAAAAGCATCTCTCTGGGATTTCCAAAAGAATTACATTTTTTTCTAATGGGTTCTAAGCATAAGCACACTTTAGCAAACCTATTTTTTCTCTAAAGGGATTTTTAGAAAAAAACCCGTAAGAATATAAGGAACGATTAAATATACTTAAATACGATGCCAATTAAAAAAGGCGATACTGTTAAAGTTGAATACACAGGGACTTTTGACAACGGAGACGTGTTCGATTCCACCGAGAAACATGGCGGCGAACCCTTAGAATTCACCGTTGGAGAAAAACAAGTAATCAGCGGTTTTGAAGAAGCCGTGGTCGGAAAAGAAGTCGGAGACGAAATTTCCATTCGGTTAGAACCTGAAGATGCCTATGGAGAACGAAATCCGCAAGCGATCGGCAAAATTCCGAAAGAACAACTACCCGATGACTTCGAAGCAAAAGTAGGCCAGATCATTGGTGTTGCCCAGCAGCACGGTGAACATCAACATCAGATTCCAGCAAAGATTATTGAGGTTGAAGATGAGCAAATTACCATTGATTTAAACCATCCAATGGCCGGCAAAACCCTCAACTTTGAAATGAAGATCGTGGAATAAAGAAATAAAATTTGAACGATAAATAATATTACTTACGAACGACAATCTATTTCTCATCAGCCCAAGTGGCTGTATTACGGAAATGAATAAAAAATATTATTTGAAAGAGGTAAAATATTGCACTCATTTTTTTCCGCTTTTATATCTTCCCTCTAAGCACCATTTATATGACTTCAATTTTTGGTTTATCATTATGGTTTAACTTTGTGGCTCAAGTTTATGGCTTAACGTTGTGACTTATCCTTAACTTTTTCCCGCTTTATCCTTCTCTTGATCTTCCCAGTCTTGGAATTGATCATCCAGATCTTCCATGTGGGCTTGCACGGATCCTTCCTCATCCATAAATCGGGGTTCCTTAAATTTTATCTGAGAAACAACCGACTCATCCTCGGGTGTTTGGTAACCGTATTCCTCCAACTGGAGGAGCAAGACATTGATCTTTTCCTGAGCCTCCTTCACATCCTCGGCCTTGCCTTTTTTTAGATACTTGATGATATCCTCTCGGTAGCCATTATAATCCTTGAGCAAGGAGTGAATATCCTTGAGTTCCTCAAAACGCCACGAGGAGGGTTTCCTAAAGCCTACTTTCCGCAAGTTTTCCTCGTATTCCTTTGTATCCTCCGAATCGGGAAGTTTTTTCCGCAGCTTGATATATTGCTTAAACACTTTCTTATTGACAATTTTTGGGGGGAGATTTTCCGACATTGTATTTGCTCCTATGTTATTTATGCTCCTATGTAATTCTTTAATAGAACACCTATTTATATGTTTGGCATTTCAAGGCGGGAGTGCGCAAGATTAGAAAATTAGGTGATGTCCGAACCCAATGATTACTCCTCTTCCACATCAAAGATCTCGAACACGCCCTCATCCTCGATCTCCGCCACAAACCTCGATTTTTCCGAGATCTCCTCGTAGCCGTAATTAGAAACAAAACGTGGATAGGTGAGATACAAGTTATCGCGGGCCCGTGTACATGCCACGTAAAAAAGTCGCCTTTCCTCTTCAATAGATTCGGAATCCCCGATTGCCCGGGAGCTGGGGAATCTTCCCTCGACCAAGTTCATTACATAAACAACATCCCATTCCAAACCTTTGGCTTGATGAACCGTGGATATTACCAAAGGAGGTTCCTCTTCTTCTTGAAGGGCTTCCTCCGTATCCGCACCGGTTAAATTCATTTGAGTTAGAATCTCGCTAAGAAATTCGGGGATGTCATCGTAATCTGCAGCAAATCCAATCAGCTCGTCAATGTCTTGGAGGCGTTCCTCGGGGTTTTTATCCTTGTATTTATCCCTCAAGAGAGGGGCGGCATATTCTTTCACTTGCTTAATAACCAAGGGTAAAGGATCCATTTTTTCTGGAGGTGCCATCATTCCTTTCTTTCCGAAAAAGTGATTTCGGTAAAATACCTGAAGTTTCTGGAGTGCCTTCTTCCCCACGGTTTGTACCCGTTTTCCCTTGAGCTTGGCAAACAGATCAAAATTCACGAACTGCTCCAAATAATTATACTTGGTATCGGTTTGAAAACAGTCAATGACCTTCCGGGCACTCAGATCGGAGATCCTCGGGTGAAGATTGAGCACCCGCTGCCACTGGATTTCATCGGTGGGATTCACCAATAGCACAAGGAATGCAAATACATCTTTGATGTGGGCCCTCTCGAAAAACCGTACCCCGGCCCTCACCACATAGGGAATGTTCCACCGAATCAATGCCCTCTCCAAGTAGATTGAATGATATTTGGAACGGAAAAGGACCGCTTGTTTATGAAACGGAACTTCATTTTCCCGGTGGTTGAGGATAAGCTGGCATAACGCATCCGCTTCTTGTGTAAGGTCGCTGCAGGGAATTAATGCCGGTTTTTCGCCATCACCGCGTACCGGCTCTAGGTTTTTTTGAAATTGTTTAATGTTTCGTTTAATACTCTGGTTGGCCAGCGAAAGAATTTGGGGGGTACTGCGGTAATTCTTCACCAGCTTAAAGGTTTTACACCCCTCGTTTTTATCGGGAAAGTTCAGCATGTGGGAAAAATCGGCGCCCCGAAAACTGTAAATGGCTTGGGCATCATCGCCAACCACCATAAGGGTTTTTGCATCTCTGGATAGTTCCTCCACAATCCTTGCTTGGATGAGATTCACATCTTGGTATTCATCCACCAGCACGTGCTTTATTTTCTTGGTGACCCGCTTGGACGCATCTTGTTTAACCAAAAACTCCAGCAAGTAGATCATTAAATCATCGAAATCCATCACGTTATTTTCCTGCTTTACCCGCTTGAAAGTGGCGATAATATCTTTTATCCATTTTTCATAATCTATATTATAGTCAGGCTGGCTTTCATTATCTGTCCTATTTTTACCGGTCTCCGGGTTTTCTTCCGCATTTCCGCGGTCTGTATATTGGGGATAAGTAGTTTCCAAAATGTCCCGGACGTCCCTCCCCAAGTTGATATGGGTGCTGTAAATTCTGAGAATCGTACTGGATTTGGGGTACCGCTTTTTCTTCCCCTCGGGTATGTTACTGGCCCGAATGTTTTTCATAAGATCTTGCTGGTCCTTGCGGTCGAGAATGGTGAATGAAGGAGTGAAGCCGATAGTTTTGGCATACCTCCGAATAATGAGATTACTGAGGTGATGAAAGGTGCCAGATTTTATCTTTTTGGCAGCCCCGCCCGCAAGTGCCTCCACCCGTTCAATCATCTCTTGGGCGGCCTTTTTGGTGAAGGTGACCAGGACAATAGACTCGGGAGCTACCCCTTGTTCCAAAAGATAGGCTACCCTATAGGTAAGAGCACGGGTTTTCCCGGTTCCGGCCCCCGCAATAATGAGACCCGATCCTTTTTGGTGCCGGATGACCTTTAATTGCTCATCGTTAAGGTTCTTTTCAAATTTCTTGCTTACTTTCGGTTTGGGTTTGCGGATGACCAGTTTCTTTTTATCGGGGGACATATTCTTATCACATCTTGAAGGAAAAATTGGTGTTGATTGATTTTTTTCTTTTTTGTATTTCTTCGGGGGGGTACCGAGTTCGGGTCGTTTGAATTAAAATTTATTTTGAGTTTTCGTGTTCAAGCTATAATAATCAATGGAAATTAATTATTTTAACTTTACACTACCGGGTTTTTTAGATTTCTAGGTTTTTTGACTCATTTCGCAGAAAAGAAAATTAAACTCATACCTTTGTGATCCCCAACAATAAGATTAAAAACAACCTCGGGCAATGATACATATATGAATGCAAAGAATGGAACAAAAAAGGCACAAGGAAAGAAATATATCGCAATTGACTTCGGAGCCGAATCCGGAAGACTCATTGTGGGAATTTTACACGACGGCAAACTGACAATGAATGAGATACACCGGTTCCGGACCCAAGGAACTCTTGTAAGGGGGGAATTGCGCTGGAACGTGATGAGGTTTTGGGAAGAAATCCTTAGGGGACTGAAGAAATACCATGAATTCTACGGTGAGTATGCGGACGGAATCGGAATCGACAGCTGGGGAGTATCCCCCGTCGGGCTCGATGAATACGATCAGCTCGCTTATTCTCCATTTCACTACAGAGCGGAACTCATCGCCGATCCCATGCTGGAAAGGTTGAAAAGTGAGGTCGGAGAGGATTTTATTTTCCGTACCACCGGAATTCAATTTATGGGCCTCAACACCAGCACCCAAGTGTTCGCCATGGAAAAGAAATATCCCAACTTGCTTAAAAGAGTCAAAACCTTCTTTTTAATCCCCGATTACTTCTATTTCCTCCTCACCGGCAAAAAGATCACGGAATATACCAATGCCAGTACCAGCCAGATGATAGATGTGTTCAAGCGAGAGTGGAGCCAAAAGTTATTGGAAAAGATAAGCCCCAGCCTCCGTCCGGGAAACATTCCCCCATTACATCCCACCGGCACGAAATTGGGGACCATTACCCCCGAGGTACAAAAACTCACCAATTTGAAGGATATTCCCGTACATGTGGTCGCCACTCACGATACCGGGAGCGCCATAGCAGCCATCCCCCATGCAGACCAGGAAAAGGGGTGGGCTTACCTCAGCTCGGGTACCTGGTCGCTTTTAGGGACAGAAATAGAGAAACCAATCGTAAATGAAAGGATTCAACAGTACAACCTTACCAATGAGGGCGGCGTGGAGGGTACGATTAGGCTACTGAAAAACATTATGGGGTTATGGTTGATTCAAGAATCAAAACGAGAATGGGAACGGGAGGGAAAGTCGCTCACTTATAGCGAGATCATGGAACTGGCCAAGAATGCGCCTCCTTGCCGATCAGTACTATTCCCCGATGACAGAAGGTTCTTTTCCCCCGATTCGATGGTGGAAGAGATCCAAGGATTCTGCAAGGAAACCGATCAACCGATCCCGGAGACCACAGGGCAAATCGCCCGGTGCATCTTTGAGAGTTTGGCATGCAGATACAAGCAAGTGATCGGGATCTTGGAGGACCTCACCGGTACCACCCTTGAACAAATCCATATTGTGGGAGGAGGATCCCAAAACACATTGCTCTCCCAAATGACCGCGGACATTACGGGGAAGGTAGTGATCACCGGTCCGGTGGAGGCAACCGCAATCGGCAATTTACTCATGCAAGCGAAATCCGCCGGAGATATTCGGAACCTACATGAACTGCGCACCATTGTGGGCAGCACCTTCAAGATCGAAACCCTTCGGCCAACCGAGGATCCCGATACTTTGAACCGCTGGGAGCAATACTATAAATCATATCTAAAATTAGATAAAATATGACAGCACGAGACAAAACGATTTTTGGACAATGGCAGGATTTGGGCGCGGCAGTTATTACCGGGGGATCTAGCGGACTCGGAGAAACCTTCGCCGAGAATCTGGCACAAATTGGGTTTGATATCGTCCTCTCGGCCCGCAGGGAGCAAAAGCTTAGAGAAATAGCCCAAAGGCTAGAAGAGACCTACGGGATTAAGACCGAAATCGTCCTCAAGGATCTTTCTATAGATACACAAGTGGATGAATTGGCAGACACCCTCAAGAAGAGAAACGATGTGGATGTACTGGTCAATAACGCGGGCTTCGGCAGCTCCGGACACTTTACGGAAGAAAACTTTGAAGCGAGGCTGAACATGATGAAAGTTCATATGTGGGCCCCAGTGAAGCGGATGCACGCGGTGTTACCGAAGATGAAGAAGAGAAAACGGGGGGCGATTATTAATACGGCATCCTTAGCCTCATTTCTTCCGGCGAAGGGCGCTTCTATGTATTCATCCACCAAGGCCTTTTTGCGCGTGTTTTCCGAGTCGCTCCATTACGAGGTTAAGGAACACAATATCAGAATTCAAGCGCTCTGTCCCGGCTTTGTGCATACGGAGTTCCATAAAACGGCGGATTTGACAGATCTGAAGAAGAGCACCTCGAAGCTCCTATGGATGGATGCCCAAAAGGTGATCGATAAATCGCTGCGCGCCCTCAAGAAGGACAAGGTGGTCGTGGTCCCGGGCCTGATTAATAAGATCGGGCAGTATTTGATGACCAGCAATTGGGTCGGAAAATATGTGAGGAATATTCTTCAAGTCAATTAACCAGGTTTTCGCAACATAGCCTAACCCCTATTATATTTTCTTGTATAAACGGGGAAGAAATTATCAAACGCGAAGGATTTAATGGATGTTTTTTTTTTACAATAACAGAAATACACAAACACATATCCTTACAAATATACCCTTCCGCAATGAAAAGTTAATAAACGGAAGGGGACTCAAACGAGGAGTATCAAGAATGAAAATAGCGATGAACCAAGCAACGATGATGAAAACGCCGATGGATAAGTTCTTACGTGCCATTTCGGAGGCGGGATTTGATGGGGTAGAGTTACGGCGGGATGAGACTTTTGCCTATTTGGAGGAACACAGCGTGAAGGATCTTTCGGAACTCTTGGAGCAAAATGATTTGGAAGTGGTTTCCTGGAACGCTATAGAATTGTTTAGCCTGTGCCCCCAAAAGGAGTTCGAATGGATGCTGGATTACAGCGAGCGCTTAATGAAGATCGGCAACGAGATAGGATGCGATCTCATCATCGCGGTACCCAGCTTCACCGATGATGCAATCGTTGAAAAGGAACAATATGAGGATTTGACCGTCCGCCGCTTCCAGACTCTGCGCAAGTTGGCGGACGATTATGGGTTTCGCATGGGCTTTGAACCCCTTGGATTTCCTAATAATTCGGTTCGGAATGTGAAGAAGGCCGTAAGGATCATGGAAAAGGCGGAGGAAGACGGTTTAGATCCCTCGGGTCTGGTCATTGATACTTTTCATTATTTTCTGGCACATACATCACCGCAAACTCTTAAAGACATCCCCGAAGATCGGCTCTGGTTGGTACATTGCAACGATGCCATTAAGAAGCCCCTTGATGAACTGCAAGATGAGGACAGAGTGCATATGGGGGACGGATTCTTTGAGCTGGAGGAGTTTTTCGGGGTGCTTCGGGATATAGACTGCGATAAGTATTTGTCCGTTGAAATGTTTAACCAGGATTATTGGAATCAAGACCCCCGGGAGGTCGCCAGAAAGTCGATGGAACATTTGAAAAAGTTCCTTTAAACTGCTCTAAACTACTTTTTAGGAATTTGATTTTTTTTTAATCTTTTTTTCCCTCTTTCGTGCGCTCATGGTCCACCCATGTTTCAAACTGGGCATCAAGATCATCAAGGAAACCTAAGTTTGCTTGCTGGTTAAACGAGACCGCATTAGAACTTTTAAAGTATTTAGCATGAATTTCCTTCTCGGCAATCATCTCCTTCACCACCTCGACGACGAGAGCCACATCTTCTTGGCCGCATAGGGTGCAATCCTCCGCGATCTCGGTAACCAGTAAACGGTTGAATTGGGCTCCGAGTTCCGTAATTTTTTTCATAACCTCCATCCGCTTGATAATATGAATATCATTCTCTAATCTTTCATAAAAGCTATTAAATCCCACAATTTGTTTTTGGTGTAAAATACGATTAACTTTTCCGTATACTTCATTTAAATGATCATTGTTGATGAGGGTTGCAATTTCTTCCCTTACTTCTTGTAATGTGGTTTCTTGTGCATTTTGAATTGTAGCTATCAATGATTCTTTTTTATCTTGAAAATGTTGGAAAGATTGGTACTGGATCTCAAGTTTCAAATCTTGGAATACTTTTGCTTTCTCTACGGATTCCCGCA
>CAZEPC010000181.1:0-8816 GCA_964513765.1 uncultured archaeon | reverse complement strand
TTATTCAAATAATCTATTTTCTCTTCTGGGTGCAAATACCAAGATATATTTTTTTCTAAGGAATTTTTGAATATTTTCATCAGATCTTGAACATTAGATAAAACATCTGTAAATTCTTCCAATGTGTCTAAATCAGGCAATAAATTTTCCTGGCAATCATAATTCAGGGCTGTTTTCTCAATTCTCATACCTTTCTCAACTATCTTCTTAATCAGCTCCACATATTCTAAAATTAATAGGATAGAGTCAAAATAAAGATGGTTCTTATCGATCTTTGATTTAATCGATTTAAAATATTTTTTATAATTTGGGTGTTCTTGAAAAGTAACTTCATAGAGAGACTTAATATCAACCCCCGAATCTTCTTTTGCATTGAGAGAGACCAGCTGAATTATTTTACCGTATTCATGGCCAACATTGCCCATATTACTAAAGAAATTCGAGATTATTTCTTTCTTCTCTTCGAATCGATCGGAAAAAACTGGTTTATATTCCTCAAAAAACAAATTTTGGATGAATTTAGAAAAGAATTTTTCCTCCTCCACAAATCGACCATTCCAAGCACACTCGGCGTGAAATAAGAACCCAAATTCCAATAATGGCCAAAGCCCATAACGGATTACCCAGTTTGTGAGAATAGACCCTTGGGCGTTATATTCCAAAGCTTGCTGATTGAAATACCCAATGTTAGGATATCTTTTTGCATAACACGGAATAATGGGATTCAAACCGCAACATTGGACCGCGGGGGCGGCTAAGACATTAAATCCGTATTCTTCAAAAAATTTCGTGTAGGCAAAGGATCGCAGAGGATATTTTTGATTTTGAATATACCAAGCCTTCTTGAACACCTCGGAAGAGGGTGGAGGTGCCTTCTTTAGGGTTGTTGGTTCTTTGACTTCCCTAGTGCGAACCCAGTCTATTGATGTTCCCGTAGGATCCATGGCATTTATTCTTTCATGGACAGGCTTTCCCATTTTTGGTAGGGGTTGATTGTATTCCCAATCACAAATCCATATCTTTTTATTAATCTTCGCGAGAAGATGGAACTCTTGTTGGATCATATCATTCCAAACAATTGGAATTTTATTTTGATGAATATATTTTTCAGCAATCCAATTTAGATGGTCAATATAAAGCTTGGACCTCCCCTTCTCGGGATGATCCTCCATGATTTTCTTACATCTGGGACATTTGCCAAGATTTCTGGTCTCATCCATCCCAATATGCACATATCGACTTTCTTTGTGTTTCCCCATTCCATCCCAGATTTGCGTATGTAATTTCCAAATAAAATCTTTTACCTTGGGGTTAGTGGGGCACATTTGGGATTTTTTTTCATGTTTCTCTTTTCTGCTCTTTGCTTCTAGTTTATACATCTCATTTAAATGTTCAAATTCCTTCTTGGAAAGAATATATCGAAAATGTCCGAGTGATTGAATTAATGGGAAAGCCTCAATGTAAAACAAATGGCATGTTTCCAACCACTCTTTCACCTCATCTTTTTGGAGTGCTGCTTTATGTTTGATTGGTGCTAGTTCTTTCTCAAAAGGGAATTTATCTTCCCATTCGATCATAAAACTATTGATTTTATGCTCAGAGAGTATTTTTGCTTGTTCCTTTAAAAATGAAACTTTGGGAACACCACGCTTGAGATCCATATGAACGCTGCGAAGATGAAGTTTAGGGGCATCATGAATTTTTAGGGGGATCAGAAACCCATTCGTCATTTCACTTATTTTCTTAAGGGTAACCAACGCATAGTAAAGGCCTCTTTCTGATCGACTCTTTAGAATGATCTTCTCTTTTTCTACCACTAAAAAATATTCTTCTGCTCCCCGGTAATCCTCACAACAATCTGAAACAACAAGAGGATAATCCCAATCAACCTCAATGTTTGGCTCCATAGAGGATTGAAGATCTTGCTCATTGGTGAATACTATAAAAAATGGATTGTTTTTATCATATTTCCCAATTGGATAAGAATTTGAAGGAGATTTCTTGGTTTTGACACATCTCAACCCATCAGAGATATTAGTATTAGTAAAAAACCGATCACAATGAAAATTCAAACGATAACTTTCACAATTTGTGTATAATTGAGAAAGAGAACCAAATGGAATCTTTGTTCCATCTTTTTCATCAATCTCGAAATAAGTAGGTTTTGGAATAATTTGATTCAAAATATCCTTTATATCAGTCATACCGAAGAAAAGAAAAGCAAATAAAAAAAGTTCTATGAATTTCTATTGCTTACTATTTTCAACTAAAATTCAAATGATAAAATTTCATAATTTCTATGAACAATAATTTGAAATTAAGCATATATGGTTATTTATTTGACAATTTTAACTTTATCGCCCAACGCTTGTCCAGGCAGTCCTTTTTTCTTAAAATGTGCCTTAACAGCACCATTTTTTCCGTGGGGTTTTGTAATCTTTCCCTTTAGGTATTTTCCCGTGGGGGATACCCAAGCAACGGTATGTCCGACTAATTCCCTTCCAGCATCTGGTTTGTTTTTAATACTGGGAAATTCAAGGATAGCCCATTTTGGATGGATTTTTCTTCTCGACTGCCGGTAATTTACCACACGACCTTCAGTACCGATTCCGATTTCTTCAGTCATATTTTTCTCAAGATTAAAAAGGATAAATTAAAAATAAATTTTTTGAAAATCAAAGAGAAAATAAAGGGGATAAATGAAAAGAAAAAAAAATCAATGAAAATTGAGTTAATCTAAGAAAAATGAATAAAATGCCCCTATTTTAAATTGAGATATATCTCCTTTAATTTTTGGGATACTTTTTCCCATCTGAATGTAGTCTCAACCCTTTCTAAACAATTATCTCTAATTATCTTTCCAAATAGGTGATTTTCCTCCACTTTTTTCCGTAAATTGGGATGTACAACATTCGTTAGAAAATCCTTCAAGAATTTTTCCATACTCTCCGAATTCTTAGTTTTTAATTCCGCAATTTTCATAGTGGATAAGAGGGAGATCAAAGCGTTTTTTAAAGCACCCACATCATCTTTTGGACAGAGAAGTCCTGTTCCTTTCTGGGGATGGTCCTCCAAATGAAGAATCGATTCTTGTAGGCCGCCCACATAAGTTGCCACCACGGGGATCTTTGATGCCATAGCCTCCAAGGCCACAATACCGAAAGGTTCCCATCTGCTAGGACAACAATATACGTCGGCAGAGTGATGGGCGAGAAGATATATACTCTTTGCAATCCCAAACAAAAATCTCACATTTTCCGGATATTTCCTTGCTTCCTGCATGTAATATCGCAAATCATCCATTGTATATTCTCCGGGGATCATAAGAAACAAGAATTTAACATTTGGTATCTTTTCCCGCACTTGAGGAATAGAATCTAAAATATTTTCTATCCCCTTTTGGGGGGTAACTCTTCCAGTAATCAGAACTAAGGGGCCATCCTCCTTAAAAGGATCAACCGTACAATCGGGATGATACGGAGGATCTTGAAATTCTTCCCTTATCATTGATTTAATGTTATCATTTTTAATGATGGGTTCTTCTTCGGGTAAATTTCCCAAAATATTGGTCAAGAATTGTTTTCGCAAATCATAAGATGCAATTTCTTCCTTGTTTTTTTCTGGAAAATGATCTTTCACACCATCCCATACGATATCTAAGTGCTCTTCAAAATCCCAATCACATCCATTCCAAGTGAAATCCGTTTTCGGCTCTATCATATCTCCCCCACAGTTGGGAATAATATCGGAATGAAGAAAGTTCTCACTCACCGCAACAACCTTATCTGCCACGAGACAACCGACCTTTTCTAGGGTTGGGGCGATTGATTCAGAATCTTTTGCGATTTCATAAATTTCTCTAATCCTTTTTTGCACCCTGAAATCTCCCAATTGCACATCAATGGGTTCATTATTCACCCCCGACTTCCAATAAAAATCCAGTTCCCGTCTGGGCCATGTTAAAAGATGCATAGTGATAATTGATTTAATGTTCATCCCTTTAAGCAAAAGTTCTTGCTTACAGCACAAGAGCGCCCCCAAGGGATGATGATCATGAATATGGATGATTTCGGGGATCTTCTCCTTGTCTTCATATATACAATACCGCATGTATTCTTTCATACTTTGGGAAAACAGACCTAACTTTGCATTAAGAGTGTCGGCCCCATACACATCGGGGTCATTCAAAATCTTCTTAGCTATACCATTTTTTCCGACTAATAAATTAATAGATGTACCCTTAAAGATTCCCTGCCAAATTTCAACCTCAAAATACCCTATTTCGGTGATACTTTGAAATTTTGTAAAAGTACGGCTATGGATTTGATCTCCAAATGTGAGGCCAAAATAAGAGGGATCAAAATGCCCCTTCAAAACCAAAATATCGCCGTTTTTCTTTCTTAAAGGAGAGAAACCATGACTTTCTTTCAATCTTTCTTGTCGATTATGAGATGGCATAAAGACTTGGAGATCCAATTCATCCTCAGATGATAAACACCTGCACTGATTTGATGAAACTTCGCCCAAACCACCGACTTTTGCAATACCTGCATACTCAAAGCAAAATACCCAGATCTTTTCCGTGTTTCCTTTTTCCATACAATTCAAAACCCTGTGTGATTATGATTCAACATTACATAATAGAAATTAACTTTAGTAGTGCTTGGAAGCACAAATTAATCAGAGAGAGAACAATCATCCAATCTAATCTTGTGCTTTTGTTTATATATTAATATTGAAAGAATTCACTTATTACTTTTTTTCAAATTTCTTGAAAAATCGCCTTACTTCCCTACCAATAAGTTTCTGCCGATTTGGAATTTTTCGGATATTTTTACGAACCCAACCCGAGAGAAATCTTTTATAGTATTCAAATCGGCTGTCCATCAACACAACCAATCCTTTATCATTCATTCTTCTGATGGGACGGCCACATGCTTGGTTTGATCTTTGGAAGGCGGGAACTGTATATCCAAAATCCCTTCCCTTATCGGGAAAAAGTGTATCATAATATTCAATTTTTGCTTGAATGGAGGGGACGGGTCTTTGGAATGGTATTCCCACGACTGCCACAGCATTCATGTAATCGCCGGGGAAGTCCTCCCCCTCGCTATTTCTTCCTCCGCAAACTCCCAAAAGAACTGCCCCATTACTTCCTTCTTGATCGGCATAATGCTTAAATTTCTCTATGATAATATCGTTATCACTTGCTTTTAAACCGGACTTCTCCATAAAGCATTTTTTATGTGTGATTTTAGCCAACCGCTCAAATCCTGCCGATTTTAAACCTTCCACCACCTCATAAGATGCACAAAATACCCCCACATTCTTTGGAGTATTTTTTAAAATAGGTTTGAGTGCAATTAGTATCTTTC
Source organism: uncultured archaeon (assembly GCA_964513765.1). Classification (GTDB taxonomy): domain Archaea; phylum Asgardarchaeota; class Lokiarchaeia; order Sigyniarchaeales; family Promethearchaeaceae; genus CAZEPC01. The sequence goes on along the minus strand of CAZEPC010000181.1, from coordinate 3,441 downwards.
TGTACATACTGGGGTTTCGATTGCTCCCTTTTGTATTCAACTCCTTAATCAGAAGAACTTGAAGATTTTCTTTAGGAAAAGGAGGTTTCATTTTGATAATTTTGAGCAATTTTCCCGTGTGTGTAAGGCCTAGTATATTGGTAAAAGTATAGGGATGCAATGTTCCCGAAAGTGAAAGGGTAGATAAGGCCTCTTTAAAGATCTCATCCGTAATTAGCCGGGGATCCGAGCATTTAAGTTCGATTGCCACGCTTTTCTGTCCTTCCTTATTTGTTTTGGCAGTCATACAAGGAAAATAGGCGGGATCATTCAAATGATCCAGAAAAACCGTAAAGAATTCCACGATTGTTGAAATAAAATCACGTGTTAAGTTTCCCGTGTCAATTTTTTCTGCCTCGATTGCCTCCGAATATTCTTGGAGATCGAATAAAAGCCCTTCCAGATCATTAATGGATCCAAGCCGATTCTTATTTAAGATTTGTTGGAGAAACTGATGAGGATTCAACTCAATTTCTTCAGACACCCGCTTTTTCACTCCCTTAATCATTTTCCTTAGATTTTCAACAAACCTTATTTGTTTTACAGGTGCCCTATACACATCCAAATCTTTAAGGGATTGTCTCAGACTGAAAGGAGTTAAGCGAAATGAATTCAGACCATTTGCCATCTCCGGCAGATTATGACATTCATCCATGATGATGATACAATTTGAGAGATCTGTTTCTAAAAAGTCCAGGAAATTCTCCCTGATGAATGGGTTGAATATCCATTGATAATTGCACACAATAACATCCACATACTTAATCAGCATTTTGCTCAGAAAATACGGGCAATAACCCTTTTGTTCTGCGTAATCTAATAAATCTTGGGCACTTAGAGGGACTTGTGCAATAGTGGTAAGTTCCTTTTCAAGTGCCTCTTTATTCTTCTTTCGAAACAGCTTATTGAAAAATTTACATTTCTTATTTTTTCTCAAATTGGCGCATACGGACATACTTTCCTTCGGAGGGAGTTCTAATCGATGAATAGTTTTGTTGGGACACATCTCATTCCTCCCCCTGATACTAATCGCCCCAATTGTTTGATCTATACCTTGAGAGGCAAAATGTTTGGTGATTTGCTTCGTTTCCTCAATAACTCTGTCATTTTGAGTATAGGTACGGGCTAAAAAGATGATTTTCCGTTTCTTAAGTTGAAGTGAAATAGGGAGAGTGGCAGAAAGGGCCATGATTGTTTTTCCACTCCCATTTTGGGCGATTAATACTATGTTTTTTCCCAACGCTGCCGACTCTGAGATCTCTCTGATTGTTTCCTCTTGTTCGGGCCGATAAGAAGAATACGGAAAAAAATCCGCATATCCCAAGATCCTTTGTTGCGAGGATGATTCCACCGATTCTGATTCATTTTCTTGAACAATTAGATTATCGGGAATTTCCTCTATCTCTGGATCTGGGTGTTTTTCCATTATTTTCACACACTTATATCTGTAAATAAATGTAAAAACCTTCGAGGTTTTTAACACACTTCAAAGTAAAAAATGATTATAAAAAATTATCATTAAGGCGTTGATTTTTTTAATTTTTTAGTTTGAATCTTGATTTAATCTGAGAAAAGCACTTAATCATAAAATTCCGCCCTTAGGAACTAAATCCAAAAATTTTTTACCGAACTACCTAATAAAATTATTATGGGAAAGGAAAAAGCACAGTTTCTCCATTTTATCAAAATTAAGCCCACACTTCTTTTAATTATTCCCTTTTTAACATTATATATAATCACCCTTTTTCAAGGTTGGCCCAATATCTATGTGTTTACCTTTCCTCTCCTGACCCTTTTTGGTGCGCTCTTTTTCTTAATTTTCGATAAAAATATTCAAAAGATGAATATTAAACATCCTCTCATCCATATCAAATTTTATCCTTTTGGACAAGAAATGAGCCGTTACGCCTTGATTTTCGGGGGATCGGCATTTATTCAGCAATTTGTCGTGTTACTCTTAGGCATTGAGGCTAAAAACAGGCCGCAATTACTGAATGAATATGGCTATATGCTCTTTATTACATTGGTAGTACTTTACATCTTACCTTGGGCCTGGGTTAGCATTGAAATTATTTCAAATAATCAAATTATTTTTTTAAAAGATGGACAGAGGTCTCAATTCCAACTGAGCAAGGGAAGAACGATTAAATATATTCTTATCGTGTTAATCACACTTACACCAATTCTTATTCTCTTTTTAGTTGATTCTGTTGGGGTGGGGTTATTTTCAGGTGTTTTTCAAAAAGCAATATATCATCTACCGGGATCAAACAGTATATACCCAATAGAGGCGGATCCAACAATAAATCTAAGCGTAATCTCAATCTTCGTTCTGATCTTAAATCCTCTTTTACTAGGTTTCATCAGTAGTAAAATATATTCCATTTTTAGAAAAGTAGCGGAAAATTTTCTCATTAAGGCAAGAAATGCCCATCCCCGAATGACCGATGAAGAATATCGGGCAAATAAACTTCTTATCAAAAATTTTCAAAAGAAATAGAATAATTCAGAAATATTTAGGAAAAACAAAATGAAGATGAGAAGAACTAAAATCTTGAAAATTGAACTAATTTCTCAAGTACTCAATTATTCTTTTTCTTCAACGAGTTTGTAATGGCCTTTTTCATCTTGAGAATATTTAAGGCTATTACCCCACTGGTTATGAGTCCAAATAACCCCGTCTTCTACCTTCTCAATAGTCAAAGTATAGGGAAGATTTCGGTCTTCTCTAATTTGTTCTGCAAAATATTCAAGATCTTCTGGGTCTAAATCCATAATATCTTAATAAAAATCTCTATTAAAAAAAAAATTTACGATTTTTAAAGAAAATACAAAGAAATTTTGGAAAACAAGATTGAAAAAATAACAAATGGTTTATTTTAGAGCACATTCATTTCATCGATAATCTCGGTTATTTCCTCTCCGGCATCTTTAATTGTATTGAAGGAATTCACGAATATTTCATTTCCCGAGGAAAGTGCATTATATGCCAATAATAGCGATAATTGGGAGGGAATACTCAGCAAATTGGTAAATACCAGAAGTATTTGTTCAAAGAGCTTTTCCATGAGTAGTTGTTTTTTTTCTGATTTCGCTTTAAGCTCTTCATTTTGTACTTGAATATTTCGATAAGGCGTCTTTTCTTGATCAAATCCTTGAATTTCTTGGTAGAACGAATCTTTTAATCCTTCAAATTTCACTCCCAAATCCATAAGTGCTTTCTTTGCACCTGCGAACATTAAATCTATCATTTCTTTAGCATCAAATTGGCGATATCGAACGACAAATCGGTCTCCCCCCATCTCCTCAAAGATGTTGGCAAAATAATCACGGAAATCTGTAATTACCGACAATGGGATGAATGCAGAGGGGTTTTTATTCAAGAATAAGAAAACATGGCCA
>CAZEPC010000180.1:0-8837 GCA_964513765.1 uncultured archaeon | reverse complement strand
TAGAAAATACATTTTTCTTGAATTGCCAAGGCATTCTATTCTTGTATTTTATTATATTTTATTTCACCTTTTTTTATTAAAAATGTTAGGGGTCTCCTTTTTTTGTCTTTTCAAAATTATTGATTGATTATTTCTGTCGGATTTAAGGGGATAATATAATCTATCTCTTATAATTTCATACGATGAAAGAGTTTATATTATTAGGCAATATGATGTTAATAAATGTATGAAAATTTGGCTTGGTGTTGGGGGTGGCGCCATAGAGGTGGGAAAATCCGATAAACTCATTTGCATGCTCATGTCTTTGATTTTTGACAATATGGGAAAGAAGTTCCCATCCCTTTAGGGGTGTATGAATTTCGTACATACATTTAAATAGATAAAATACAATTAGTATATAAATATTAAGTGAATAGAACGTGCAATTAACCCAAAAAATTCGGATATATCCCACGAAAGAGCAATTAGATGTGATGTGGGATGTATCGGAAAAATGCCGTTTGATTTATAATTTCGCATGAGTTTCTCATCTTCGATGACCTATCGCATCAATCCTCATTGAAGGAAGAATCTTTCTACGCAAGTGTGATGGGTTTTCTACGGCAAAATGACCTCAGATTGCCCAGAGGTCAAAGACTAGATATGTCGTTGGAATCTTTGTCCTTTTTGGCGGGAGGCTTCAATTCCTGAAAGAATGGACTGTGGGTGGGATTCTCCCATTTCTTTCAATAAACTCTTTACAACTTTCTTTTCTAACCTCTATTATGGTTGCTTTCCCCAATAATCCTCCAAATTTTGCCCTCTCGCCACTTTTTTTGCCAATCACCGGAATAAGTCTGGTTCCAATTGTTTTGCCATTCACAACCCCGATTGTAAGTGCATCAGCAATTATGCCGGAAATTGAGGCTACTTCTGTAGATCCGGGGATACATATCATGTCTAGCCCGGTGGAACATACTGCAGTCATTGCCTCCAGCTTTTCGATATTTAATGCGCCTTTTTGAATTGCCAAATCCATATTAAGATCCTCTGCGACAGGGATAAAAGCGCCGGACAGCCCACCTACAAAATGGGATGCCATAAGGCCCCCTTTCTTCACAGCATCTGTAAGAAGTGAAAGGGCAGCTGTGGTTCCAGGGGCGCCGACAGATTCCAAGCCCATTTCCTCGAGGATGCCAGCCACCGAATCAAATGGTCGTGTGGTTGGGGCCAAAGACAGATCTACAATACCAAAAGGGATCCCTAACATGTCTGCCGTTTTTTGGGCCACCAATTGTCCAATTCTGGTTATCTTAAAGGAGGTTTTTTTAATTATCTCAGCTAACATTTCAAAATCGGCTGTTTTATGGTGTTTAACTGCACTCCTAACTACTCCGGGCCCTGAAATGCCCACATTTATACATGCCTCCGCTTCACCTATGCCATGATACCCTCCTGCCATGAATGGATTATCTCCCACGGCATTTGCAAAGCAGATAAGTTTTGCACATCCAATTGAATCTTTTTCTTTGGTCTTGATAGCAATATCTTTTATTATCTTTCCCATTTCCCTAACTCCATTCATATTCAATCCAGAACGGGTGGTTCCCAAGTTAATCGAGGCACACACTCTTGAGGTTTCAGAAAGCACCAGTGGCAAGCTTTCGATAACTGACAGATCCGCCCTAGTCATGCCTTTGTGGATGAGGGCGCTGAAACCCCCAATAAAATCAACATCTACATCCTCTGCCACATCGTCCATAACCTTAGCAATTTCGAGACATGTCTGCTTTACCTTATCGGGAACATGGGGGATTTCTCGTTTAGAATCTTCCTCGATTTCTTGTTTTTGAACCGATCTTGGTGGTTTTGTTGTTACTGGATTGTTATATTGGTGGATTCCGTTAACTGGGATATCTTGAATAGGGTCGAGATTTCCTAGAATCAAGGAGATAGGGGTCACGGTGATTCTCTTATTGATGATAGGAACCCCATACGTTTTGTTAATTTGGGATGCAACCTTGCTCAAATCTTTCGCATGGGAATATATCTTTTTTTGAATCTTTTCCTTCATTTGTTCTAAGTCCGGATCCCCGCAATCAAACAACGAGATGCCCATCGTGATGGTGCGAACATCTAGTCCCTGTTCTTTGATCATTCGACTGGTTTCTAAAACTTCATCGGGGCTAAATCCTTCCATTCTTTATCTTCTCCTGTTTAGTTCATTTCTTTTTATTATTTCAACTTCATTAGATTTCTTTATATTCTGTGCATTGCCCGAAAAACATCTTCATGAAAAACATCAATCTTTAATCCAATCTCTCGTTCGACTTTTTCCAATTTGGAGGAAATTTCCTCGATGGTAGAATCTGAATTTGTAAAATCCACAATTAAAATCATGGTAAAAAAGTCTTGAGTGAATGATTGGGATATGTCATTGATATTGATATGATTGTCTGCCAATACCTTGGAAACGGATGCCACGATGCCTGGCTTATCCAAACCCACAACCGTGATGATCGCCTTAAACTCTCTTTCTTTAGCTTGAGGTACCTTCTCGGAAAAATTTTTTCCTACATTGATTTCGGATTTATTTTTATTTTTAGACAATTTAATCACTTTTTTTCTTGGTTCTCTTAATCATTTTATAGAAATATACAAATAAAGAAGTTCCCATAATCGAAAAGAATCGGAAGAGTAGTAAAAATAAGTCCGGGTTACTAATATCCGGGAGAACCGTGGGAAAGATAAATTCTAAGGTTAAATAGGAGATTGTTATGAGAAATATAAATATGATCGATCTTCCGGTCCCATCCTTTCCTTCCTCTCCGACCTTCACGGTCTTGCCCATTCTTCCAACCGTGGCAAATAGGAAAAAATAGTTTATTGCGAGCATGATGAGATTGATGGTTATTTTGTTTACAAATTGGAATGTTTCGCTTAAATCGCCTGAAGAGGTGGTGTTAAAGTATTCAAAAAGATAAATCGTGAAATAAAGCATCACAATTATGTAATAACTTGCGGTATTTAAGCTGTATTTTGGAAAGATAAGGAGTAAAATTCCGAAAATCGCGGAAAATATTATCCAATAATTAAATCTCTGAATTTTCATTGTTTTATTCCAGAACCAATATGAAAAATAAAAGCTGGCACCAAACAAGGCAATGGCTAATAATAGCTTCACCCAAGAAAATTGAGTTTTCCCTTCAAATCCCACATTTTTCATAAAAGAATTATTTATAATGAGGGCGTTGATGCTCAACCATATTACGGCACCCGCCAGTAGGATATAATAAAAATACTTCAAGATAATCTCTGGATAATTTCTAACAACGAAATATATTAATCCCAACCAAAAAATGGTTTGGATTAAGGAAGCAAATAATTTTCCCTTTCTGAATATAAGTATACTAAGTTTTTCATTCAGGCTAAATACTAAAGCAAGGGTGAAATAGAGCATGATTGTGACCAAAATAACTAAAATATATTTTCTGTTTTGAACAAGCGTTCTGAATTGTTCCACTTCAAGCTGAATTTTCACCGCGGTAAAAAATAAAGAAACCAGCATAAAAAGGAGGGTTGTGGGCAATATATCCTTGCGGAATAGCAAAACTCTTATAAAGGACCGTATAAATCCTTTTTCATCTTGATTGGTATTAATTTCCATATTAACTTAATTTGTGTTGAAAGATTTAAATTTAGTGGTGCCAATTCTGATCTTGAGAATTGTGAAATATTGTAAAGAATTGTATTTAGGAAGAATCACCCTTATCCCTATTGATTCTTGAGGAAAACAGCAAAGATTTTAGAAGATTAAATATATTACTTTATCATACAATTGATGAGGTTTTGAATAGAATATGGGAAAAAACAATATTTCCGAAGGTTCGCAGGGAGAAGTATCTAATGGTGAAAATGAAACATTTAAACAAGGTTCTCAGCCTCGAAATGAAAATAATATGCCCGAAAAAGAAGCTATGGAGGGAAAAAAAGGAATGAGTATGTCATACATAGAACGTGCTTTATACCAATACATTAATAAAATGATTTTTGGCGGCTATAAAAAGCTGATGGAGCCAAAATACCGGGGCTTTTTTGGGTATTTAGTCTTCTTACTTATTTCAAGCATAACTGTTACTGCTATGCATTTCTTTACCACTTATATCTCACGAAATATTTTAGAAATAGTGCTCGTTTTCGATTTGTTTACCGCTCTCGCCTATGTGGTAGGCGGATTGTCGGGTGTATTCTTTAAAAATGGAAAAGGTGTTTCAATTCTTACCATTATTTTATGTGCGGGTGCGGGGGTGGGGACTTTCTTCTATTACCTTTTTGATTTAAATTATGATAATTTGATTTTTCAAAGTACGAAATTGGTACTGCTTACCATATACATAATGATTTCTACTATTTCTATCTTTTTCATTATCCTGTCCTTTCATACCTCTCTAACTTATCGAGTTCTCTCCTTAGGAAATTCCCCTAATCGACTCTTTTTCAGTCCAATCATAAAGTTGGCCTCGTGGATATGTCTGTTTCTGTTTATTGGCTTGCTTATGCAGGAAAGTTTGATCACTTTTATCATTTCGATAATCGGGATTGTTATTACAATCATTATCACACTTAAAATGTATGCAACTCCAGTTATAGGGCGGGAACCCTCTTATGAAGAGAAGAGCCTTCATCAAGCAAAAATGAACTTTCGGCAAGTCTTAGGCTTTTATAATCTTTATTTGATGTACCGTATAACTCAGAGCTTTCAGACTACCAATGGCTCCTCGACCAACTTGTGGGTGGATTTGGTCTTAATGATCATCAATGTGTTCTTTGTGATAAATTCCCTCTCGAAAAAAGTTGACCGAGTTGAGGATATCGAAAAGAAAAAAGAATCCTCATTTTCTTTACGCAGGAAAAACAGGGCCACTATGAAAGTTAAAAAGGCTATCGGTGAGAAGGGATTGATTTTGATAGCGCTGGCCATTGGCTTCTCCTATTTTGTGTCGTTAGTCGATAGTTACATACACGCAGAGTCGCTCATATCTTACTTGGGGCCTTCTGGTACCGATCTAAGTACAAACATTAATAGGGGCAGTTTATTGGTTGCATTGGCCTTCTTGGCTTTCATTCTTGTCTATTTTAAGGTTTCGGATACTTTCAAGGAATTATTGATAAATAGATATAGTTGGGATCATGCAATTAGGATGTTTGGGGATGTGATGAGGGCTAAGCTTGATCATACCGTTGAGCAAGTAAAGAATGCGGTTGAAGTCTCCAAAGATAAAATTTCTGAGTGGGGAAAAGGGATTAAAGACTATTTTAAAAAACGATAATTCCGAAGTGGGTTTAAAAATAAGTTGTTGATGGATTAATAGACACTATTCCAACGTTGGTAATTGTTTTACAATAAAGAAATTGTGCTCACAAAAGTTTAATTGTATGTTTTTTCTAAAAACACTTATGTTTCGAAAAATTTGGAAGAAATTATTATCCAGTGTATTGGTCTCTGGAGTTTTGATTTTGGCGATTTTTAACTTATCATTGATGTATATTAATTGTGAATTTAAAGCTGGTTCTCCAGAACAACAAGTTAATGAAGAATGGTCCATATCTTTGGGAGATAAAGATTATGGTCGGGCTATTATTGTGAAAAATGTTCCAAGCTTTGATGATGTTCTTGTAGCGGGGAAAGAAGTGAATGGAACCTCTGATCTGTATTATATGGCTCGTATTAAAGATAACGGGTCTTTAGTATGGTATGTTCCCTTTTCCTATCCCAAGGATTCTATTTTACATAGAATAAACGCCTTTGATGTGTTTGGTGATCGTATATTTGTACTCAGCACTGAAAGAAATAGCAGTCTAGATTACACCCGATATCTGTATGTGCTTTCAACCAATGGCACAATCTTGGAAAAACAAGATCTCTTCTATAATGAGATGGGCCGTAATCAAAACAACCAAGAACAAATTTTAATCAATCCGAAAAATCCCTCTGTTGCATGGATTGCTGTTCAGTATTATTCAACCGGGCATTATTACTTGAAAATGTTTGAATATAATGTTAATACCCAGGAAGTCATTTGGATACAGTCCTATACGTCAGCCGATTTTTATAATTGTAGAAGTATTTTATATCATAACGAAACTAACCGAATTTATGGATTGATACATTCTTATTATGATGGAAGATATTACAGCTATATTAAAACCTATAATCCGACCAGCGGGCCAATGGCCTCCAAAACATTAAAAGGTGGTGGATCTCAAGATTTTTGGACCTGGGATATGAAAGTAATGGAGGATTATATTTATATATTGGGTCAAAATGTATCCGAACTTGAGGTAGAAAATAAAATGGTCTTCTTTCAAGAATATGATCTTTCTCTTTCGTTACAACTTGAATTAGAACTTGAAGTCACTTCTGATCTCTTATTTCCTATGAAAATCCTTTTACATGATAAGGACCATTTCTCGCTTTTTGGATATACAGAAAAAGATACTCTGGCACAAGCTGATGGTGATACGAGAATCTTTATTGCCCATTATCGATTTGATGAGAACCATAACAAGGAAATTTTATGTGGAGTAGATTGGTTTGGAAGTTATTCAAAGGATTCCTATCCTTTTTATGCAGTTACTAAAGGGGATGGAAGTGGGGAATATTATATCTGTGGATCAACGGATGAGGTATTTCCTGGATCATATGTAGGATTTATCGCCAAATTTCCCAATCATTTTTTGGATTTAGAAAAAGACGATAATAACACAAACGTCCCAGATACAAAAGGTGATTTTGGCGATAACTTTATAAACCAAGATTGGGCGGTGGGTGGTACAATGCTCGGGATCGGTTTTCTTTTAGGTGCCATTGTATTGAGGAGAAAAAAAATCAAGAAATAATAAAAATATTTCAAAATAGATTTGATGAAAACAGAATTCGGTATTTCTTTTCATTCTCCCATTTTAATCTTTTTTTCTATTCTTTCATCGATCGAGAGGATTACATTAAAAAGCAATTCCACGCAATCCGCCAATGTTATCTTTTCTACTTTGGTAATCTTATCCTCATTAGAATGACTCTTTATAAAATTCGGATCATAAAGAATAACTTGATCAAGAGAAGAATTCATATAATAATTCATATCTGAAAACTCCTCGAAATTTTTCTTTAGCAAAAGGTTTTCCATACTCCCTAAGAATCCGAACTCTTTTATCTTATCTTTAAGAGAAGCAAGATTTTTCCTATGATTTTCATCCGCTTGATTTTGTTCCAGCCCCTCAGTATTTCCAATATTCAACCTATATATATGATGTTTGATAATATCAAAGAGTATATCTATTTTCTTAGTGTCTTTTTCATCCTTGGGAAGAATTGAGGAAGATTTAGTTCCGAGACATGCAATTTTTTCAGAAAAACCTTGCAAATAAACGATATAAAGGTCTTTATACTCCGAAAAAATCCTTTTGTGGTTTTTAAAAAAGGAATGGAGGCTCTTTAATCCATAAGATTGGGTGTCCAAAAAAACCACCGAAAGGTCACACCAATCGAGTTCCTTTCCAGTCTCCTTTAATCTCTCCAAGAGAGACATGAGTATTGCGACACTTGTTGCATTATTGACCCCACCTACACTCTTTTTCTCCTTTGAATTATGGGAATAATAATAAAGAAGAATGATAATGGTATTAAAACCTAATAAGATAATACAGATAAATAAATCTTGGGAGATATTAGAAAAAATAAGAGGGTCGCTAGTAGCCGCCCCAGGATTGAAAAGAAATATCCATGTGTAGACAAAACAGAATAGAAATGAGAGGGGGACGAAACTCCATATCATTATTTTTGATAAAAAACGAATTGAAGCTGGTGCTTGGTAGGAGAAACTGTCAAAATTTGCTAATAATACAAAATTGGCGATTTTTGCGTCAAATTCTTGGTTTTTGGTACTACGAATATGAGTGATAAAACCTTTGGATTTATTTCCCTCTCTATTTAAACTTTCAGAGGGGGGGTGGCTATTCTTCTTTCCTGGGGGTGGAATTGAAATTTTTCCTTCTTTTTTCTCGTTTTTCTTCTTTCTTTCCCTTTCCTTTTCCCTTTCCCTTTCCCTTTCTCTTTCTTTTTCTTTTTCTTTTTCTTTTTCAGACAACCCTGCAAATTTTTTCGAATTCTTTTCATCCTTTGTAAAAGTATGAATTTTGTCCTCAACCCCATCCCTATCTTCATTTTTTATAATTTTATGAATTTTATTCTTTTTCATAAACAATTCTTGGACTATTTGATAGGTTAAATCATTTGAAATTCGTTTGTAAAAAATATATGCCATAAAAATCAAGAAAAAGATGATGAGTGTCGCGGAAAACTGGCTAAAATATAATAAAATCACCGATAAAATAGAAAAGAAACCCAATAAAATTAAAAAAAGATTTTTTCCATATTTAGGTGAAATTAAATTGAAATTCTCCACCGTAAAGGGAAAGCCCAGCTTTTTCAGTTTTTTGAATATTTTAATTTGGGTTGATTTTGAGCCTCCCGATTTGTTTTTTTTGGGAATAGCAAGCTCTTTTACTAATTCCAGTATTTTTTCGGGAGGAGGAATATATACTCGGTTTTGCATGATTATCAAATCATCCATGAGGGGAAATTTCGGAAATTTATATTTCTGAAGAGGTTTGTATCATTAGCGAAAATAATCATTTAAATAACTACCCCTTCCTTGCCTATGATTTTCTCATTCTTGGAATGTTGATCTAGTTTTTGAATCAATAATTCTGTAGTAGGGATTTCAAGTTCTTCAAATTTTGCACGGAATATTTCCAGCGGGGCTTCTTCCCGAAATGTGTTTCAATGGAAAGAAAGA
>CAZEPC010000179.1:5894-8847 GCA_964513765.1 uncultured archaeon | reverse complement strand
TCTTCTCAAGAAGTTAAAAGGTTAAGGTGAAAAAAGATGGGAAAAGGCAGCAAAGCATCAAAATTTTGGGAAGTTAAAGGCGGTAAGGTAGTTCGAACTCGGAAACATTGCCCGAAATGTGGCCCTGGAGTATATATGGCCAAACATTACGATAGAATGCATTGTGGTAAATGCAAATATACTATCTGGAAAAAGGGTAAAAAAGGAAAGAAAAAGTAATTTAGACAAATATAATAGTCTATAATGGTTAACATATAAATTAAATACATATATTCTCTTAATTATATGAGTTTAATACATTGAAAACTTCAAATATCTTTTTTTAAATTCTTTTTATTTTGTGAAACAATTGGTTTTTTAAACATTCATTTAAATTCAAAGAGATTACTGAAAATATAGGAGCCAGAAAGATTTGCTGTGTTTAGGGATAGAAAGCACCGCACATACCTTTAGTGTGGGCATAGTTGATGGAAATGGAAATGTTCTTGGACTTTCTTCCGATACTTATGTTCCGGAGAAAGGCGGATTAACCCCCCAAAAGGTCATCGAACATCATTTTAAATGCTTTCGGGTTATTCTTTTAAATGCGCTGAAAAAGGCGGGTAAGAAACTAAGTCAAATTTCTCTTATTGCGTTTAGCCAAGGTCCTGGAATTGGTGGTGTTTTGGCAATTGGGGCTTCTATCGCCCGAACTCTTTCCTTGAAATTGAAAGTTCCCATTGTGGGGGTTAATCATTGCATTGCGCACGTTGAGATTGGCAGAATACTTTGCGGGGCTGTGGATCCCATAACCTTGTATGTGTCTGGCGGAAATACCATCATTAGTGCGTTCCAATCCAAAAAGTATCAAATTTTTGGGGAAACCCTCGATATTGCAATTGGGAATATGTTGGATAAAGTGGCCCGCGAATTAAGGATACCCCATCCAGGGGGTCCAGTTTTGGAACATATTGCAAAATACGGTAGGAAACTCGTTGACTTGCCTTATATTGTAAAAGGAATGGATCTTTCGTATTCGGGACTTTATTCCTCTTTGAGAAGGAAAATTAAATCTCTGGGGTTGGGCAGCACGGAAAAACGGGCATCGGTTATCAAATATTTCATTCAACAAAGAATTCAAAAAAATAAGGGTTCTAACGAGGAGAGAATTACCGAATATCTCGAAAAATCTCCTAAGAACCAAAAGATTTTCGATTTGGTTTATTCTCTCCAGGAATATTCATTCGCCATGCTGGCAGAGGTTTGTGAGAGGGCATTGGCCCATACGGAAAAAAAAGAGGTTTTACTTACCGGTGGGGTTGCCGCCAATTCGAGACTTCAAGAAATGATCAAATATATTGCTAAAGAACACGATGCCGAATTTCACGTGGTTCCCCGTTACGTATCCGGCGATAACGGGGCTATGATTGCATGGGCGGGAATATTACAATATGAAAAACAAGGGGCGGATTCGATCATGGACTCAAAAATCCGCCCTAAATGGAGGATGGATGATCTTTCTGCAATGTGGAGGAATTCAGAACAAGATCAACGCCTATTAGAAATCTTTCGTGCATATCACTCGCGGAAAGGACAAGATGTTGAAGTTGATCCTGCTAAGGAATCAAGAGACACTTCTAAATCACCCAAAGAGATCATGGATGAAAGGACCATGTTGGCTGAGATTGGCCTTACTCAGGGTAAAGTGATTAAAAAGGGAGCGGAAGCCTCATTAATCAAATCAAAATTGATGGGGAGGGATGTTTTAGCAAAATATCGCCATCCAAAATTCTATAGACATCCAAATATTGATAAAAAAATCCGTGCGGGCCGTACTGTATTGGAGGCAAAGACTATGATGGCCCTTCAAGATGAAAATGTGCCTATACCCTCTATTTTTGATGTGGATCCGGAAATGGGTGTTATTATTATGAAATATATCAATGGAAAGAGGATGAAAGATGTCCTCCCAGAACTGGACAAGTATCAAATTAAAATTATATTTAGAAAAATAGGGAGGGAAGTGGCAAATATCCATGCTTCGAATCGAATTCATGGGGACATCACGACCTCCAACATTCTTTATACTGCCAGCGGCAATGTATTCTTTATTGATTTCGGATTGACGGAGTATTCAACTAATTTAGAGGATTTCGCCGTTGATCTCCATTTATTTAAACGTGTTTTATTAAGTTCCCACGGGGAAATGTTTCCATTCTTATTTCATAATTTCTTAGAAGGATATAAAGAATGTTTTGGGAAGAAAGGACAAAAAATTATCGATCATATTAGGATTATTGAATCAAGGGGCCGTTACATTCAAAAAGACAAAAGGCATTAGGCTTTACCCCTTTGGATTATCTGCTGATTTTATGGGTTGATGGGGATTAACTACACGACCTCTATCTCTAAAAACGTGGATTTCAACAGGATATGTCCAAACGAAGATTCGGCATGGGGTATTTCGACATTCACGGCAAGCGGAGAATTGCAATATGGCGACGAAACAAATGTCCTCCGAAAACAAGTATTGAAAATAACCTAAGACTTAGATATCATCTTTGTTTGCAAAAAGAAAAAAGACTTAAAAATGAGCCACGCTCCTTTTTTTTCATTCACTAATAGGATATTTCAACAATAGATTCCTTAATTTTTTTGATTAATTGCACTTTCTATTTACTTAATATATACTGATAGGCTTTTATCTATTTAAATGTAGTATGTGCGAAATTCATCCCCTCCCTAAAGGGATAGAGACTTCTTTCGCATTTCGTTAAAGTGAAATGAGTAAAAATAAAAAAAAACAAGATGTACAAATATACAAGAAATATCCGTAATATCCTTAATTATATGTTCTATACTTAAAGATCTTCTTCAGTAGGGTCATCAGATTCGGATTCTTCCTCTTCGGATTCTTCCTGTTCAGATTCCTCTTCCTCTTCGGATTCATCTTGTTCAGATTCCTCTTCCTCTT
>CAZEPC010000179.1:0-5794 GCA_964513765.1 uncultured archaeon | reverse complement strand
CATCTTGTTCAGATTCCTCTTCCTCTTCGGATTCATCTTGTTCAGATTCCTCTTCATCTGCTTCTTCCGAGGGTGCGGTATTATCCTCATCCTCATCTTTATGTGCAAGCATGAACTTAATCCATTGCTTTATTGCATTTGTTCCTCCGCGCAATAGATCTTCCATATCTACACTATCAGTTTCCGATTCTCCTTCTTTCGCCTCTTTTCCGATTCTTACATCCCATTTATCGGTCAAGAACTTCACGGCCGGTTTTCCGATCTTGGAGAGGCACCAAATTGCGGACTCTCTCACATTCTTCTCTGGATGAGTAATTAGTTCATAAACGGGTTCAATCGAAGGTTCCCCAATATTTGAAAGTGCCCATACTGCGCTGGCTCTAACATCTTTCACATCGCTAAAAAGGGATTCCACCAGTGGTTCAACCACGATTTCTCCCATTTTGCTCAATGCCCAGACGGCAGATGCCCTCACATCTTTGGATATATTTCCCAAAGATCTCACTAAGGAAGGGATTGCGGGTTCTCCGATTCTGTTAAGTGCTTGTGCAGCACTTTTTCTCACATCGGGTGTATCATCTGCGAGTGCCTCGGTTAAAGGTTCCACAGATTCTTCTTTCCCTATTTTCCCTAAAATATAGGCAGCAATCCTTCTTAAGGTATAATCTGGATTTTCAAGTAATATTTTCGTAACAGGTTCAACGGCTTCATCGCCGATTTCAGCAAGTTCATTGGCGGCTTTTAAACGTTTTGCAGTTCGTTTGGCGCCCAGCTTTTCTATTAAGTCATCAATTTTAGTCAAAAAAATTCAACTCGTGAAAAAACTATTTTAACTATTTATGTTAATTAAGCAAAGGGTAAAAAATTTTTTTTATTCGAAAGTAAGTGAAATTTTGCAAAATGAGGGGGAGACTTCTATATGCTTGAATTTTACTTTAAATTCGGTTAGAGTCTCGAGGGCAGTTAATAAATATCCTCGATTTATTTGACATAATATGTTTCCCCGCTCAATATCTGGCCTTCGTTCATATATCTTGTCCAAGTATGAGTTTAATTTACAAATGATTTGAGCCCGCCCATTTTCATCTTCCGTTATTTTTTCAATTTGAACCTTATAATAATGGGGAAGCCTTTGGAAAAGTCCTATAGTGGCCTTTATTGGATCTTCATATTTCTTTTCGCCTCTTTTTTTAAGGATCTTTTCCGCAATTTCCTCGCCGGGGGCCGATCCAACTTGAAACGCGAAGTTCTTTGAAGTATTCTCACCGTAAATCGAGGGGAGGCGTTTTGCAATGCCTGCTAAAAGCACGGCAAATCCCCCTTTTGCATCAAACTTCTCTCCATTTGGATTTAATTTTTTATTTATTTCTGCGATATCGTATTCAGCCATTTTTCCTCAACTTTAGATTATTTTTTGATAAAAAAAAAGATTCTGTTTCATCTGACTAAAATAAGAACTCTTCAGTCTTGGCTCACATCTTTATACCAATCCTCTAAGGTG
The DNA here is from genome assembly GCA_964513765.1 of uncultured archaeon. Lineage (GTDB taxonomy): Archaea > Asgardarchaeota > Lokiarchaeia > Sigyniarchaeales > Promethearchaeaceae > CAZEPC01. Next base: position 4,293 of record CAZEPC010000179.1, on the reverse strand, counting down.
GCATATATATGATCTGGGCGCTCTTCTCTGGGGGTATTTTTCAAGTCCTTCTCGGTATTAATGCCAGTTTCTACACATACGGTCTCAACTTTCGCATTATTCCCCGCTAAAATATCTGTATTAAATCTATCACCAATAAGAACTGCTTCATCTTTTTTGCATTTATATTCCTTTAAGATTTTAAGTACTCCATCTGGGGCTGGTTTTCCAAATATCTTTTTTGGTGCGTGTCCCAATGCTTTTTCTAAAAATGCAATTTGGGCCCCTGTTCCCGGCCATAAAGTTCCCGGGACGGGAAAGTTAAAATCCCCGTTTGTGGCATAGAATTCTGCCCCATTTAGGATTAACATCATCGCAGTTCTGAACTTTGCAAAAGTGACTTCCGTATCCATACCCATTACGACCAGGTCTGATGCGACATCTTCGGGGAGGATTTCATGTTCTTCCAGATTAGGTCTCATTTCATTAAGGAGTATGAATCCCTCCTCCTTTAATGCTTGTTTAAGTCCATCTTCACCAATAACATACACCGTATTGCCATCATAATTCTTAGATAACATTTCGGAGGTGATTGTTGCAGAGGTATAGATACTTTTGGGTTTTACCGTCAGTCCCATCTTTTTCAATTTTTGTACAAATTGCTCTTGGGTTTTTGTTGAATTGTTTGTGAGAAAGGTGACTTTTTTACCTTTGTTCTTTAACTGTTTAACAACATCTATTGCTGCTGGGATGGGTGTTGTATGCCGGTAAAGAACGCCGTCCATATCGAATATAAATAACTTTTTGTCTTTTAATTGCATTAATCTCAAAATACCAAAATTTTTAGGAGTCAAAAAAACTTGTTAATTAGAGAGATTACTCGTTTTTTATAAAAATAAACCTCGAAAAAACAAGGGATATATATGAGTACGGCCCAGCAGAAGATTGAAAAATATAAAAAGGATCTTGAGATGTTTAAATCCTCCGTGCTCAAGGAAATGAATCTCACATTTAGAGAAATCAATCCTTATGTTGATTGGGTTGAAGAAGAGAAGGAAAAATTCCATAAACAACTTGAAAACCTGGAGGATATTGACCAACAAATCTCCGATCTCATCGGGAACTTTAATCTGGACATATTATCGGTTCGGGATCAGTCTTTAAAGCAGAATATTATTCAGAATTATGAATCAATGAGGAAACGCTATCATAAATTTCATAAAAGAAAAAAGCTGGAATGGAATCGGTTTGAATCACTTTTAGATAATTATAAGGATGGATGGACCGAACCCTCGTCATGTAATATTGATGATTTATCAAGCTTTCACAAGGTAGAAAAGCGTTTTAAGGGCTTTAATGAACAAGCAGAGCTGATCACGGATGTTCAAGTGGAACTGGAAAATAAGATCAAGCGCATTAACTTTCTTTTAAGCGAGTTTAAGAACTTCATTGGTCTCTTCAACAATCTGGTCCACCGGCTCAAGAAACAAATTACAAATACTCATATGAAGGAAATAGAGATACCGCCTCTTGAAAAAGTGTCTTTAGATCCTCTGAATCGAGCGAAATTAAGAAAAGTTTCTCCCGACGAGTTGAGAGAACAAATTCGAAAAAGGGAGAAGATTCATTCTCGGCTGCTCGGGGAGGATTCCTCCAAATTAAAAAAACTACAAGAGAGTGCTAAACCGGCTTCTAAAATCAAGAACATTACAAAAAAGCCTCTTGCTCAAAAAGTGTTAAAGATGAAGGATCTATTCAAACCATTAAATAAAAAAAGAATACCTGTGTTTTCTAAAGAAACCGGGAAACTAGAAGGTTACATTAGCTCATCTTAAGTACTTGACATTATGATAACGGTCGATATATTACAACATCCATGTAATCTGCGCAACCTAATGATCTAATTTGTCCTCGGAAGCCACAAACATGATTCTTTTTCCCCCAATCCACATGCAATACTATTATTGGCAATATTGAACTCAAATCCATCCCGTGTAAAATTGGCAGGGTAAAGATCATCTATCTCACCTCCCGTGTTCGGGTTGATGGCGAACTTATCCCAGTTTGAACTAGATATTGAGATTTTTATTTTATGTCCTGGCACAAATCGATAAGCGGATGACCACATATCAATATTTAACCGATAGGGCTGGCCGGGGTTGAGGAATGTTTCTTGCTGAAAACCCTCCCGAAACCTTGCCTTAAGGATACCGTCCGCCACCCACATCTCTCTTCCATCGGGGTAGACGTCCATAAGTTTTACGGTAAAATCTGTATCTGTACAGTTTGATTTAACATATAGATCCGCGGAAATATTTCCCACAAATTCAACGGGCTCGGTGAGAACCGGGCTTTCAAATTTTAATATATCACTGCGATCTTCGGCGGACCAACCGGCATCAATCTCCTCGTTTTCATCATATGGGCTTGTTTCATATTCTACCCTCCTTTGATCCACTGCTCCAATATAATCCAGCGTTAATGTGGTGCCACCTCCGTTGGGGACGGGATCTCTGGGATCGTATAGGTAAGATACATATTCGCCTTGGGTTGGTTTATGGGGGGATAATGTCCCATTCGGGTGAAAGTACCATGATTCAGGGGTATGGGAAACGGGCCATTCTTCAGCGGTTCTCCATTCATTATACGTCTTGGTGGAATTTGCATGTTCCGGATCCCCCATCACATAATAATATACTCGTGGAAGGGTTTCCCAATCCACTATCTCATCTTTGAGGTATTCTCCAAAAAGGGTGGCTTCCAATGAATTTATAAGCTCCATCCCCTCATCATGACCTTGTTCTGGATAGGTTAGATCTTCATGTTCGTTGGTGAATCCATGAAACCACGGTCCCATGACTAAAAGTTGATGGTCGCTGGCATAATCACTTCCCATGTTATATTTTTCATATCCATCAATGGTCCCTTGGCAGAACATATCGTACCACCCACCCACATGAAGTGCTCTCACATTGATATTTTCATAACGATTCCCCAGTTCAAAGGAGACATTCTCGTAAAATTCATTTTTGAGGGGATGTTGAAGAATTTTATCCACTTCATTTTGCCAGTCTTCTCCTCTCACACCCGGTAACCAATCTCGGGCCAAGCCCAAGCGCAAACAACCACCAATCCTATAACAATAATCGTATAACTCTCCCGAGCCCACAATAACTTCGGCAACTTTTAGGCCTCCGGTATCCTCTGGGTGGAGGCACATCTGTGTAATTGCCAATGCAGAGCTCCCTACAGTTCCAATCTTTCCGTTATACCAAGACTGGTCCTCAATCCAATTAATGCAATCTACTCCATCCGCTGCTTCATCCAAGAAGAATGTGAACTCTCCTTCGGATCGCTGTCCTTGAGGGTTTTTCGGAGGTGTTCCTCGTATGTCTTGGGTGACCACAATAAGATCCTTACGAATGACGTAGTTGATGGCAATACCGTGTGCGCCTTCTAAGCTATAGGGTGTCCTCATTAAAATGGTGGGCAATTTTTTCCCGTTCCAATTGTTTGGATAGTACACTCTACTCCTAAGCTCTGTTCCATCTCTCATCTCCATCCAAAAAGTTTCGGATTTTGGGGTGAATTGGGTAAATACAACACCATAGAGGGTGCTGGGGACCAAAATAATTAAAACGATCACACCAACCTTGACACCAGTCCTCATTCTATTCCAAATCGGATGTGCTAAATTATGTAGATAATCATATAGCCGGATTTTATTCTTAACATGCCAATTAACTAATAGATAAATAACACCCGATAGAAGTAAGGCAAAAATATCTAAGATATATTGAATGTTATCTGTGGTGGTGTGTGCCATATAAATTAAATAGGAAAGTCCTCCTAAGAACAGCAAGGGGAAAATAAATTCAGATAAAAATTTGGTAAAAATCTCGAAAAAAAGATTAATCTGGGTGTCCTTCCTCCTCATTTTTAGTGTCTTCCGGGATTTTAAGACGGAATATCCTAAGATAAAGATTGCCCCAAAGTCAAACGGAATTGATAAAAGTATGAAAAGCAGCTCTTTTCCTATAAATCTCGCCCAAAAACTTAACCCCGAGGAATGCTGGAGTAAATACGGGGAGAGATCATTTTGTGCTTTATCTTTTTGAAATTTGAATACAATGAATCTGCTGTAAAGAAAAGAGAGAATATAGAGAATCCTTCCTATTATTCCCAAGAAAATATTCAGAGAGAATAAATTCCGAACTTGGGTAAAGATATAATCGCCTAAAGAGAATAAAAAATCCGAAACCATATATGTAACTCCGCGATTGGGATAAAAAAAAGTTAATTTTTGGTTTGATG
>CAZEPC010000178.1:0-8888 GCA_964513765.1 uncultured archaeon | reverse complement strand
GAGAGGGGAGTTATCCATAACATTAAGAGTCCGAAAGCGAAATATATCTGGTTCAATCTGGTTCAACACCCGAGCGGTTTCTTTGGCATGTTCCTCCGTCCATTTTTTACCACCCAACCCCAGTATGATATAAAGGGAGAGCTGTATTCCAGCTTTCATTATCTTTTTTGAAGCCTCAATTAATGTGCGGGCGATATGGCCCTTTTTCATATATTTCAATACGGTATTAGAACCCGATTCCATCCCCATATAAACAATACTCAACCCCGCTTCGGCCAATTTTCCCATATCATCCTCCGATTTTCTCAAGATATCCAAAACTTTTGCATAGCAACTAACCCGGCGAGGATCCCGAAAAGTATTATATACCTTATTCAAAATTTTTACTAAATAGTCTGTAGGGGCAGAGGTGGGATTTCCTCCAGCCAAATATATATGAGGGGCATTTGGATAATATGTAGCAGATTTTTCAATATCTTCAAAAACCTTCTCTAAGGGGCAGATGGTATAATTCTGGATTCCTTTATAGACCCCGCAAAAGCGACATAAATTCCAGCTACATCCACCCGTAACTGGGATTAATACAGATCTAGCCTCAACAGGCGGCCTTATGATAATTTTCTCTGGGGGAAACATACTTTCTAAATCCTTTTGGGGAAGAAAACTCCTTTTTAAACAAATAGTTTATTCTTAATCAAACAATACCTAAATTAAAAAAACCGTTTTCTTTTTAATAAATTATGCCCAAAAAAGAACCTTCTCCATATACTCAAAAAAATACCGATAAAAATAATCAAGTAAAAAAATATGACCAGTTTTGGGCAAGAGTTCTGTTAGAAAATCAGAATTCCTTAAAATTTAAGGAAAAATTAGCCGCGATCGAAAATTACCAAGGAGAATTAAATAATTTTCATCTTGAAACCATCATCTTAGGGCTTTCCGATTCGGAGATGAAAGTAAGGAGGCGAGCAGCCAGAGAATTGTTGAAATTTGATAAAAAATATTATCCCTCTCTCATTGATCATCTTTCAGATAAAAATTACTATACACGCTGTTATATCTCGTGGGTTTTAGGGAAATGGTTTCCTAAATTTACAGGACTCAAGTACTATCAAATTGTTAGAAAAATCCCGATTAACATCAGAACAAAATGTGTTGAAAATCTAATTGAAACCATAGTTAATGCAACTTATGTTTCCGTGTTAAATGATGCGGTCTATTTTTTGGAAAATATCGGCGATTTTCGCTCCATTCCCACCCTTAAAAATTCAACCAAAGTCTTTTCTTCACAGCAGAATAAACATCAAATCAAATACGATGATTATTCAACGTTTATCATGGTTTTAAAATACGTCCAATCTCAATCCGAATCAGAGATAAGAAAAGAAATCCTCGAAAACCGTTTTGGACAATTATTACGATTGACATCGGATTACAATTACCACCCTGTGTTCAAAAATATTTTTAACGCCTTGGGTTTGAATGGACAATTGATCTTCCAGATGAAAAAGGCTAGTTTAAAAGAAAGGATCCTTAAAACAACCGATCTAGCCGCCGGAACAACAGCATATAAAACAATGATATGGATTTTACGGGCATTTTATCCCAACTCACTTAGGGAGATCGCAAATTTGAAAAAGGAGATTGAAAATCCAATTAAAAAAGGAAAATTAGCATTTATCGAAAAGGACATCTTGCTCAATTTCGAAATTTCACTAAAATCGGGATTTCACATTTACCTTTAACCTTTAGGTCTTATCCTATACAACTTTTCCGGGATTTAGAATATTGTGAGGGTCGAAAATCTTCTTTATTTCCCGCATCAACCGGATTTCCGGACTATTCTCCCCGTAATGTTGAATGAGATAGGGTTTTTTAAGAAACCCGATTCCATGCTCCCCACTTATATTTCCTCCGAACTCACGGGCTTTTGTATACATATCCTCCATAATTCCCACCAAAAGAGGATCCCAATCCTCATCGGCAATTTCATCCTTGAGAACATAGACGTGAACATTTCCATCTCCCGCATGCGCGAATGATTTTATCCGCACCCCGTATTTTTCTTGCAGAGATGTGGTGTATTGTAGGAATTTGGCAATTTTTTTCCGGGGAACCACCACGTCACATTCGTCCATATCGGTGGTGCTCGCCTTAATTGCCTCAAGAAAAGCACTTCTGGCAGACCATATGGAGTCCTGTCTTTCCGGAGTATCGGATATAAACACATCCAATGCACCCAAAGACAAACATACCTCTGCAATTTGATCATATTGTTTTTCAATTGATCCACTATCGTTTCCGTCAATAGTAAGGAGCAGATAGGCATCGCTGGTGTTGTCAGGGAACTTTTTTCCGAGATATTCCTCCGCGTCTAAGATCACATCCCGTTCCATAAATTCCAAGGATACAGGAAGGATCTTCGATTGAATTATGATCTTGGGGACGGCCTCTATTGCGCTCTCCACATCGGGAAACGGAACAAGCAGACTTACGGATTTTTTAGGCATAGGAATGAGTTTTAGCCATGCTTTTGTTACAATCCCTAAAGTCCCCTCGGATCCGACAATTAGATTTTTTAAGGAATAACCCGAACTAATTTTGGCAAGGTCTCCATCAAGATTCATTATTTCCCCATTTGGGAGAACTACCTCTAATCCGCGGATCCATTCCCGAGTTACTCCGTATTTTACGGCTTTTATCCCTCCGGCGTTGGTTGATATATTTCCCCCAATGGTTGCACTTTGCTCTCCTGGCATGGGAGCGTAAAATAAACCGTTCTTTTCCGCAAATTCCCGTATTTCCATTATCAAGGCCCCGGGTTCCACTATAAGGGTCATATTTTCCTTATCCAATTCTAAGATTTGTTTCATGGTGCTCATATTTAAAAGTACCCCGCCGTGGATGGGAATACATCCACCGCATAATCCAGTACCTTGTCCTCTTGGAGTAACTGGGATCTTTTTCTTATTACAGTATTTCATCAGGGCAGATACTTGTTCGGTTTTTTCAAGCTCGACCATGATGTCTGGGAGAACCCAATCTTCTTCAGGTGTCATCTCATCTCGAGAGAAATCCTCATTGATTTCTTCTTTGAGATACACGTGATCCTCCCCGCATAAATTGGTGAAAAATTCAATATCTTGAGAATTGATTGATGAATATGTATTTTTGGTCATTTGAACATCATTTTTTCCATTTTTTTTGTTTTTTTTTGTTGTTGTTTGTTAGTTTTTAAGATTTTGGCTTTTTGGCTTTTTGGCTTTTTGGCTTTTTGTTATTCACAAAGCGCTGGTTTATAGGATTTTACTTGCTCAATAAACGAAGGAATGACTTTATACAAGTCTCCAACTATCCCGATATGGGCAACATCAAAAATATTAGCGGACTCATCGGTATTGATTGCAATAATGGTGTCCGAATTTTGCATTCCCGCTCGGAATTGAATGCTTCCCGATACCCCACAAGTAATGATCAATTTGGGTTTCACGGTACGCCCGCTCAGACCAATTTGTTTCAGAGGTGAGATCCACCCGGCTTCAATTAAGGGACGGGTTCCCGCCATCTGGGCATCAAGAACAGAAGCTAAATTTCTTATTAAGGAAAGATCCTCCTCTTTTTTCACACCCCTTCCCGCAACAACGATAGTATCCGCATCTTCCAATGTTTTTCCTTTTTTCTTCGGCTTTACCTTCTTTACCTCAATTTGGGAGGTCAATTTTGAGGGATCAATATTGCATTGGACGATCTCATTTTCATCAGAGAGCTCACAACCTTCCAATGCATCAAATATTTTGTATCTCACGGTTGCCATCTGCGGACGGTTATGGGGAGTATGAATATGGGCCATGATATTGCCGCCGAAAGCAGGCCTGATCTGGTCTAAATCGGTATTATCTTGGATATCAAGAACAGTACAATCTGCAGTTAAGCCCGTATGAAACCTTGCTGCAACACGGGGCGCTAAACTCCTCCCAATCGTAGTTCCACCCACTAAAATGGTTGAAGGTTTGTATTTTTTAATATAATCTTCAAAACATGCGGCATAGGGTTCTATACGGAAATGTTGCAATTCCTCGTAATCGTAAATATAGACCTTCTGGGCACCATAGTGGTGGATTTGGGAAGCATTTTCCTCAATATTTGAACCGATATAGAGCGCATTCACATTTTGGTCTGTCTTTTCGGCCAATTCATTTGCTTTCCCGAGAAGTTCATAGGTAACGGGATGGATTGAACCTTTGCTGTGCTCGACATAAACGGTTATGTCTTGCCATTCATCCTTATTTATGGAAGGTTTTTCATCTTCAATAAATTCAAACGCTCCCTCCGGCCCCTTCTTTACACAAATCTTACATAATTTGCAAGCTGCGTTTATATCTACCTCGCCATTTTCTTTTAACTCTAACGCACCAAACGGACATATTTTGATAACCGCTTGAGGATCTGAGATCTTATTTTGATGTATCTTTAATCTGGGCACAATTATTCACTTTTTGTTTAATTATTCTCATTTTGTTGATTCTTTATAATATGTTAATATAAAAGTCATGGATTATATGGAGTTTAAATAAATTTATCTTGCACCAATTTTTGGAACAATTTTTCCCCTAATTTTTCAGCTTCTCCTTTCCACATTACTTTATCGTTTTTAGACTCCGGGAGAAAGACTTTTTTAACTTTCGTGGGAGAGCCCTCCATACCATAATGAAACACATTGTTATCCTGAAGATCTTCAAAGGAAAAAACTTTGATTTTCCGATCTTTGGTCTTGATTTTCCGTTTATATGAGGGAAGACGGGGAGTAAAAATATCTTTATCCACCCCTATCAAGCATGGAAATTGAATATCAGCCACTTGGACCTCGCTAGGCAAATCGGCTTCCACTTGAATGGAGTTTTTAGCCACGTGATCAATTTTCAAGATGTTAGTGAGGTGGGGAAGGGAAAGGAATTCGGCAAGCTCGGCACCTACCTGAGCAGTATCCCCATCAGTAGTCTGCTTACCGCAAATAATAATATCGGGAATCCCAATTTTCTTAATTCCTTGTGCCAGAGTATAGGCAGTTGCCCAGACATCCGAGCCCGCAAATTTACGATCGGAAAGAAGATATCCTTCATCGACCCCCATCATAAACGCCTCACGAATAACAGATTTAGCTTGAGGAGGTCCCATACTAATTACCGAAATCTCTGTAGGGATGTCTTTTTCTTTATTACTTTCCCTAATTCTTAATGCAGTTTCGATGGCAAATAAATCGAAAGGATTCATCTTGGTATTAGTAGGATCTCTTATAAGATTTCCATGTTCATCCATCTCTACTTCAGAGGTTCCCGGGACTTGCTTTATACAAACTATTATTTCCATTACAGATCTAAATAAGCAAAGAAAAAAAAACCTTGTCAAAAAATCACCTCTTTTGGTTGTTGATGGGAGGTGTAATAGAAAATGTTTCGTAAAAAATAAGAAAGAGAATTCTTTTTCCAAATTAATGCGAGACTTTTTAGTGTTTGATTTGGGAGAAACCCTTTTAAACTTCAATTTAGAGGGAAAATGGAGAGAGACTCTGAAGAATGAGGTTATTCCAAGAATGTTTACGGCACTTCTTTCACAGAGTAAGGAATTTAATCAAAAACGAGTGGATCCAAACCTCTTCAGCGAGACTGTCTATAAATATATTGCCGTAGATGGAAAAGAAAAAAAGAAGGTGAGCATGATAAGCAGGATCAAGAAGTATTTTGAATTCTTTGGTATTCCTCAATATGCCACCTACATACAGAGTCAAATTGCAGCCTTCGCATCCACGATGCAAGAAAGGGTGAAGATATATCCCGAAGTTAGAGAGACACTAGAGTGGCTTTCAGAACAAGAATATACTCTTGGAATGTGGTCAGATACCCCTTGGCAATGTCCCGGATCTTTGATAGAACAATATATGCGAAAATATAACATTAGGAAATATTTTGATGTTGCATTGTTTTCGGGGGATAGGGAGGATAAAAAACCAAACCCAGAAGTATTTCAAATGGTATTGGATGTGGCAGGGAAGAAAAAAGATCAAATGGTGTATATCGGGAATTCAAAAAAGGATATACTTACATCTAAACGATTCGGGATACCGATCATTTGGATTGATAGAATAGAGGCAGTCCATAACCTTTCAGAAGATACTCCCCAACCAGACTATATCATAAATAGCCTTATTGATTTAAAGGATTTACTCCCCATAGATTAGAAAGAGGTATTCCTCATAGATTAATACAACCATCAAGTCTATTCCTCTAATTGGATCCCGTACTCTTCCTTCAATTGTTTGCGGAGCATTCCCGATTCAATTTTCAAAATGCTTGGAGTTTGTCCGGGTGCCAATCGGATAAATTTTGGATCCTCACCCGTACTATAAATAGTGCAACATAGGTCATTATAATCAAATTTGATACCATCTTTCACGGCTTCGGAGGATCGAACAAAATAATGGAGTTTATTCTTTTTGAAAAACGAAAGGAGCATGTTCAAATTCACATCGGTGGAGAAAATCGAGTTTGAATATTTATCCAAATCAATGCGGGCAAAATCTTGTTTGATATGATCTTTGGTGAGAAATGAAATCTCAACGGGAGCTTTGTTATTCTCGATATCAACGGGTATGGAGTGATTACTTGAGTAGACTCTTATTTGACCTTGATTCATTGAACCAATATGAAACAAGGGGAGCTTCTTGAGCACGTTCGCAAGAAAACGATAAACATCCTCAGATTTTTGTGTTTCCGAAGAAATCTTATTTTTAATGCGTCTATAGACACCTGTTGTATTAAAAAATTCCTCAAAATCCCTCTTCCCCCGTAAAATAACCACATTTTCCGGAAAACTAAGATAGAAAAGGGATAAAAGATAAAACGCTTCAAGATCATTGCTCTTCTGGGAAAAATAATTTCCTAAGAAGATAATTTTTATTGAGGGATACATTTCAATCAAGGGAATAAAAAAGTCCAATAAATTGAGCATTCTTTTTAGATCGCCGCGAAGATCGCCCACATAAAATGTATTTTGAATGGGTTCTTCTATATAAAAATTAGATTTATCATAAAGATCGAGCAGCACATCAACAATAACTTGCTTATAAGATTGCAATTCTACCTTGATCTCTTCTGCGTTTTTCTGCCTTAGTTTGTTAAGGAGGGTAAGGGAAGATTCTTCATCATGAGTGCGGGAAAGCTTTTTAATATCCAAGAATAAGGAAATATCGGGCTTTTCTACGGCCTTCACCATAGGTATTGCGTCCGAGGACAAGGTTTTCAATGTTTTCCGTGATTCGGGGGCGGTTTTTTTTGATTTCTTTGGCTTCTCGGTTGTTTGATCTTGTTTATGAGGGGTTTTTATGTGTTTTTCTTTCCCTTTCCCGCTTTTATCTGGAGGTTTTATTTCTTCAGAGGGCTTTTTGGATACAGATGTGGGCTTCTGGGGTTCTATTTCTTGTTCATTTTCCCCTATATCTCCTTCCATCTTTTCCTCTGTACTTTTTTTCTCATCTTTAGGCTTTTTTTCTTCTACTTCTTCTTTGGAAGTAGTATTTAATTTAGGAGGAACTATTTCAGGTGGTTCCAAACTATCATCCTCTTTCAAATCTGATACAGAACCGCCACCCGCATCAACCGAAGGTTCTCCCTCCGCCTTTGATTCCGACAGATGTTTTTCTTGTGGTGTTTCTTTCTGCCCCGAAATAAGGTTTTCCTCATTCTCTTTTTTTCCCTTTTCTTCGGGCAACTCTTGTTCTACTTCTTGATCCGTAAGGTCTTTCCTAATTTTTAACAATCCATGACACGCCTTGCTGGGACATTCTAAAATCGCTTCCTCTGAGATGAGTCGTAATACATGTTTTGGCCAGTATTCATAACATACTGGACAATGTATGATAAAATTTCCTTCCATTTTTCTGAAATTTCTGCCTCCGCAATTATCACACGTATGAGACCCAAATTCCGAATAGATTGAAAGAGTACGGCAGTCTTTACATAGGTAAAAATCAAGATTTTGAGTATGTGTCATGAATGATCTCCTCATATTCTGAGTTGCTCTATTTAATATAGAAAAATAATGGGTAAAAGATTTTATTTTTTTAAAATGGTGGTGATGTAATTTCAGAAATCTAAAAAAGAGTTTTATTTTCATGGGAAATTTCGCTAAGAGTACTTTTTATCAAATCTACGAATTATCTTCTTTATTTTTGGCAATGCCCAATCAATTTCCGCCTTCTTAATTATCAAAGGAGGAGCAATCCGAATAATAATTTTATGTGTTTCCTTCACAAGAACACCCGTTTCCATCATACTTTCTGCAATAGGCCGACACGATTTGATTTCCTCCACAAATTCAATAGCCAAAAAGAGCCCAATACCCCGGATTTCTTTGATAATGCCACATTCTTCCTCTAACGGCTTTAAATTTGAAAGAAGATATTCTCCCATTTGTGCGGCATTTTCCGCCAATTTTTCCTCTTCGATGACATCCAGTGAGGCAATACCCACAGAAGATGCCAAGGGATTGCCGCCGAACGTTGAACCGTGGGAGCCCGGATCTATGACTTCCATAATATCTTTCTTAGCTAAGGCCGCCGATATCGGCATTATTCCCCCACTTAGTGCTTTCCCCACCAAGAGTATATCTGGCCTAATTTGAGCGTGTTCAAATGCAAAGCGCTCACCCGTTCGTCCTACACCGGTTTGAATTTCATCCAGCATTAGTAAAATATTGTGTTCCGAGCAAATTTTTCGAACATTACTAAGATAATCCACTTCGGGGATGACTACTCCTGCTTCTCCTTGTATTGGTTCCACTAAAAATGCGACCGTATTTTCCGTGATTACTTCTTGGAGCGCTTGAGGATCATC
>CAZEPC010000177.1:0-9005 GCA_964513765.1 uncultured archaeon | reverse complement strand
CTGAGAATTATCACTTAAGGAAATGTTCACTTTATAATCATCATAATTCAATCCACTAAAGCTTGAATTATCAAAGGTTATATTGAGAGTGTTTATTCCCCTTTTCAAAGAGGATGTTGAATTAATTGTAACATTGTTTGGTCCTATAGAATCTGCAGCACATCTTGGATTTAAATTTGGAATATTTTCCATATGTTCTATTTCCGATCCAAAATAAGAATAATCATCACTATTTTGTTGTGAAAAAATCGGAAAGGACAAAATTCCAACCAATAAACAAAACCCAAGAATTTTAGTAAAGCTCACAATATTTTTTTTTTTTCTAAACATTTTTCATCACAAGAATCTTATTATTTAAAATATTTTTATAACTGGCCCAATCTTTTCTTATTTTCAATTGAATAATGGCGCATAACCAAAACACCAATTAATGGGAGTACAAATGGAAAAATATAGCCCCAAAAAACATATATTGAGCCCATTTTTAGATCGATAAAGAAACTATTTTCATATAAAATAGAATCATCTTTATTAGTTATTTTAAACTCATAATTTTTATTTCCAAATTCATATGGATTATTAAATTTACCCGCCAATGGAATTGTAAAGGAATTTTCACCAGGTTCAAGTGTATTAATTTTATTATAAAGATTATCATTAATAAAGAAATTTATACCCTCCTTTTGATCCAAATTGTTAATAACTTCACATACTAATTTAGCCTGATCGCCTTGATAAATTGTACTGGGTAACTTAATAGAACGAATTTCAAAAACTGGCTTTAGTATAGAAGAAAAGGTTTTATATACAAAACTATAACCATCTGAGTTTCGAGTAAAATTAATTCCAAATGTGATTTTACCTAAAGAAGTATTATTCAAAATATCTAAAGTTGTTTTAATTACTCTTATCTCCTTAGAACCAACAATCATATTAACACTTTCATCAACAATATTTTTTCCCTCTATATCCAAGTCAATTTCAATTGGACTGTCAATATGATTTTTCAATCTTATTTCTAAATTATTAGCATAATTTAAAAATAATTTTTTGCTAAGAATAACATTCTGAACTTCAATTGGATAATAATTTGTAAAACTAACCTCCAGAGATTCATATAAAACAGTATCATTAGAAATACTAATTTCTAACTTTGATTGACCCTCTTTTGCATCTGAAAGAATCTCAAACATGATAAGATAGCTATTCTTTTCCTTTGAAGGAACTTTTTCTATTGAATTATTATCTAAAATATCAACTCCACCTAGAGAAATGTTGAAATATGTGTTATTAATTCTTGAACTATTGATTGTGATATTTAGCCAGGCAGATCCACCAATATATATCTTATCATCCTCAGAAGAAGTAAAGACATTACCTCCCAATATTTCCAAACCAGATTCTATGGAAAAAGAAGTTTCATTAAAAACTGGAAGCAAATATGAATAATTAGTGTAATAGGAAAGAGAATAATCACCAATAGAATAATTAGGATCTAAATCTAAATTATATGAAATTCGACCATCCGATGTCCCAGTTTTATCCCAACTATCAAGTAGATTTCCTTCAGCATCCCTTAAAGTTAGAAAGAATCCGGGTTCATCAATAAATGTCTTTTTAAATGAGCTGATACCACTTTCACTATGAGTTAAATTAATATTCAAAAAGCTATTAGCAGTCACATTAAGCACATCTGTTTCACCCTTGATTATCTCTGTGGCATTTAGAGATATATTGGAGGAAAAATAATCTGTCAATTCCATTACTTTAAAATAAGAGCGAAATAGATATGCATGGGCACCGAGACTTTTATTTTGATTATAGACAATTGTTCCCGTATTAGGGTCAGAATCCCCATCATCACTTAAAATAGAATTGAAGTAAGTACCAAATAAAGGATCTCTTAAATAGTTCAATACCCCATCGAGCATTGTCTCTAAAGTCTTATAATAAGTAAAATTGCCGGTTATCTCAAATAGATTTTTTAGTGCTGTTATCATAATAGAATTATCTTCCAGACAAATCCTACGATCAGTTAATGAATTTAAATTTGAAGCCTCTTTCATAAATAAAGAGTATGTTTCATTCCATAAACTTGAATTTAATAATTGGAAAACATCTTCGGCCAATTCCATTAAAGCTGTATCGTCCCCGCCAGATTCAATGAACATCTCCGATAAAGCCCAAATGCCATAAGCATTTGTAGCCAAATCTGCACTTGGATCTGAAGCAATGTCCTTTCTAAAAGCTCCAGCATCATTCATATAATTATCCATAATATCATTCATGATCAAGCTTGCAGTATCATTTGCATTTGCTTTAATATTATCATCTTCAGAATCACTAATCCATATATCATTTGCTCTGTGGATTAAAAATCCAGATATTGCAACCAAGAACTGATCTTTAATAAATTTCGTATCATCCGAAGAAGAATGGTTGAACATTTGTTGTTCATCATCCCAAAAGTTTTCATTAACGATATTCCATTGGTCTGTAATCAAATTCGGAATATTTTGATCTGTTTTACTGTATTCAGCAATTTCAGGGTTTTCTGTAATTAAATAATCAGAAAATGTAATAATGGGTTGAATATTTCCATTTAATTCCTTTATATTTGTAGCTTTTTCATATTTTTCATTAAGAAAAGAATAATAACCACTATTCTCTTCAGTCTCATTCCAAAAATTGCTTTCTTTTAGGGATTGAAATATTGAATTTTTTTCCACCCAAGAATCAAATCCCAGGAGATTAAATAATCCATCTAACCCTACAGCAGTATCTTCAAAATATACCGCATTATCAACAATATCCACACCACTTCGATTACTTTCAGCCAGAAATCCTTTTAAGGTAGCAGATATTCCAGAGGTATAATTATTGGTAAGGGAATTACCAATCCAATTAACAATCCCCGTTTGATTTTCTAAAAATGGATAAGTTAAAAGATTTGACTTATCTGATATTTCAGGTCTCTGTTTATTGGATAAATCATTTTTCTTAAAAACATCCTTATTAACTGTGTTTATTTCATTATCCATTAAAGGGCTTTGAAGTGCTTGAACTGCTAAAAATCCGACAATCATTAAAATTGCGAATTTTCTTGATATTATTGATATTTTCTTAAGGTTTTTCATTAATATAGTCCACCATTACTTTTTCTTTGAACATGTTAAGAAGTATTTAAAAATTTAAAAAATTTTTAGAACGGAAGTTTTTCGATATATATATTAATTAGATATAATAGAAAAAAATAGTTCAAAAAATAAAAGAAAAATAATAAAATATTTTCATTTAGAATTAGGAATAAATTCTAAATGTACCATTTTCCGCTGAGAAATATTCTGGATCAATAAATTCTTGTAAATGATCAGACACATATATATCCATTGGACCAATAGTATAATCTAATTCATTATCTGGATGAGTTAAGAAATCATATAGATTCATTCCAAAGAAATTAAGATGAAATGATCCATTTATCTTTAATCTCGTCTTCTTATCTGCCAAGGATGCAGCAATTAACAGTTCTTCTATATCTAACTCATCATAAATGGATAAAAGTTCCAAGGGTTTGATCCCCAAGTCTTGAATGGCATTAATCCAATTATCTGGTTTTATATACAAGTTCTCAAGCATTCTAAAGATATTAAATGCGTCAATACCAGTACTTTCTTGTAATTTTATTATTTCATAGAAAATCGAACCTGGCAAAGTCTGAGTCCAAGTGTTTATATTCGTATTCCAATAATCTGAAGAATTGGTTTGATCATTCCACCAACTTCCATTAAAGAGATTCCAAAAATTATCTTCAGCAATTGATTTTGTGGCCCCTATTGCACTATGTTCTATGAATCCTTTTGTTCCATCATTGTATTCGATATAGTTTGGATTTCTAATAAAATACAAGACGGATTGAGGATCTGGGACTCCAGTACCAGGAATACCATTATAAGTATTCATTTCATAAAGAAAGTCAAATGGATCAACACCCTTTACATCTCTAAACCATTTTTGCACTCCAGTCACATTAAAATTGGATCCTGTAAGCCAGTTCCAAGTCTTTTCCAATCCAAGACCTCTTTTTACCGCAAATGGGGATATATAGTAGTCATTGTTTTGATAATTCTGTGTAAGATATTCTAATGCTGGAGATTCTCCTAAAAGCCAATCAAAAAGTAACTCAGAGTTAAACTCCGGATCAACATAACTAAGCCACAAAAACATATCAATGAGATTAACAATAGGAGGAGCACCTTGATCAATCACAGTATAATCAGAAATTTCTGTACTGCCGCTCATTAAAAGACTTGGTGAATCGGACCAGATAATTTTACCGAAATAGTCTGTTTCTTCATTTGTTCTGTCATTTTTATATACATCATCATCCCAATACAGCCGATTTTTCTTTGAATTATTTCCCCATCCACCTCCAGAACCAGCAAGATCAACTGTAGTCACTTCTTGTTCATCTTCTGGTCTCTGATAAAGAGATTCTTCTGGATCAAAGTACCATCCATAGCCACCATTTTCATGTTCTCCTTGAGGGGCAATCCAATCATCAGCTCTTCCATCACCATCATCATCGAATGTTCCCTCTTCAACATTATATCCGGTAATGATATTAACAAAATCAAGGGCAGACACATCAAATTCTCTTAATAGGGAATATGATGAATAATCATAATTCACACTCCCAGAAATACCCGGAACATTGAAAACATTCTCGGTGAAAAAGTATTTATCTAAGAAGAAAAATAGACCAATCACATCTCCATTCATCTCAATAAAAGGTGCTTGATTCATTTCAATGGTTTGTCTTAAATAATGGGTTAAAAGAGAAGAACCAGGATCATTCAGGCCGGGATTAATCTCATCAAGATAGGGATTAGTATCAGTCACACCATCAGGTGCAATATAGGACCCCTCAGTTTCTCCTAAAGTGACTGAAATTTCATATTCT
The DNA here is from genome assembly GCA_964513765.1 of uncultured archaeon. Lineage (GTDB taxonomy): Archaea > Asgardarchaeota > Lokiarchaeia > Sigyniarchaeales > Promethearchaeaceae > CAZEPC01. Next base: position 4,042 of record CAZEPC010000177.1, on the reverse strand, counting down.
TGGACAGTCAAATCAGCTTCTTGACTTACCCTAATAGTTATTATAAAGGTAAAATCATCTTCAATTGGTCCCACATTAACAGGATTTTGATTGCTGGTTTCACCTTCATTATGGATTAAATAAAGGGGTGGAGCCTGAATGGTATCAGTACAAAGATAATTATAAATTTTTAAAATACTTTCATCGATTGCATTATCTTCAATTCCACCTTCCCCATCATAGTTATTATATGTCATGTTTATAACATCATTCAGTTCAAAAGGAATGCCAGCAACTTTAACTAAGCCATCATAATCAACTTCTTGTCTTAATTCAATCACTGCTTCCAAACCTTGAACTTCACCCATGTAATTATCCTTTGTCATTTTTCCAAAACCACAGGCTTCAAGAGTATCAAAAATATCATCTTTAGACCATCCGTTCATAAAGAGATAAAGACAAATATCTGACATATCAATTCCAAGATTTTCAAACATCATCCAAAGTTCTTTACCATAATAATTTGGTTGGGTAATCTGACCATATTCATTGGTATATATCTCATTCATTAAAGATTGAACCAACTGTTGGGAGGCGACATAAGGATCTTCAATAATCCATCCTTCTTCATCAGAATGAGCGACAAATCGATCACCATATTCTGTTTCAACCAAATTAGGACTGTCTTCATTAGGTGCAATATAATACTTTGAATAATTAAGCATTTCCAAAAATGATAAAGACTCACCCGCACCAATTTCTTTGGAATGATCTGTCATAATTTCAATCATTTCTTTAATAGACGCATCAGCAGCTTGGTAATATCTTGACAAATCCCCTCCATCTCCTTTTTGCCACTCAATAGGAGGATCGGATTCCATAAAGGCAGACATATTCACGGCATCAAGAGCAGTATCTTGTAAGAATTTATATGCATTTCCTTCGACGGGAGCATTCGACTCTATATATTTAAAGAGATCTTTAAGTCTAAATGGAGTTTCCCTTTCATTTTTATATTCAATATCTAAAACGATATCATCAAAATAGACCACACCACTTTTACATCCAAATTGGGATTCTAAATATAAATAATCTTCCGCATTTGGCTCCCCATTTCGGAATGCTTGCTCATAATTTTCAAAGGCTGTTTTTATAATATCGGTGACGTCAACGGATTGATGTTTCCAATGATCAAATGTTTTAGCTTCATCAACATCAATTGTATTATCTCTTGTACCGATACATTCCCAACCTTTTAATTCGCTTCCAGTGTAGAGGGGAAACTCACCTGTTGAGATCCATTTCCCTGAAGGATCCCAATAGGAAAGACCAAAACCTGCGGAAGGAGAGTATGTACCAGAGGTCCCTTCAGGGTATCTAAATGAGACACTTAGAGTTGCTTTTTCTATTTCATCTATTGAATGGAGTTTATAATCATTATAATTCTCCTGGGGATCAATAGAAGCATTTAATCTGAAATGTTGCGAAAATAGAAGATCTTTAGTATTTCTTCCATGAACCATGTAAAAGTTATGTAAATATTGTTCTATATCATAAAAATACCCCCAATATTTTTCTTCATCAACACCATAAATCCTCCAGATAACATCATCCTCTGATGGAATTTGTTCGGGATTATTTAGATTGTAACCTCCAATGTCTGACAAAAGCAAGTTTTCCGTGATCATACCTAACATTTGTCCTTCCATATCACTATTTTCTTGGGGAATATTCCAATCCCCAGGTAAATTCCAAAATCCTCCATCAGATCGTTGAAATATGTCATATTGACTTCTAAGAGTTCCGTCTGACTCATCCATTTCAAGAGAATCGTCCCAAAACTCATCAGAGATTCTCTGTGGATAATATATATTGTTCGCGCCCCCACTAATGGAACCCACATCATTATAGTAAAACGCCTTTGAGATTTCCTCTACATTTGTATGTTGTAAAGAAATTGGTCTTCCATCACTATCAAAAGATGCGTTATTTCCAAAGAAAGAGCCTTTTAATGGATAATATGCATTATCACCATAATAGTGTATTTTTGAAGTATTGACATTTTTTAATAGCATTAGAGGGTCAATTCCATTGTTAATAAGATACTTTAGGAGTTCAGCTTCATCCAAATTATTCCCAGTATCTTCATTTTTTATTCCATTAGGACCTAATAACCATAGCGGATTGGAATAATTGATTGTGGAAGGATCTATTCCGATATCTAACAAAACTTGGGAAATCCCCTCATCATAATAATCAAGAGTATTATATTTCAGAGTTATCTCATGGTTAAGGGACATCTGAGATGTGTTAAAATCTTCTTTGGGGTTAATTAAACTTGGATCAATATCTTCATTATTGACATAGGCTGCATCAATCATAATTGGATTGCTTTGTGTTGTTTTTCCTTTGCCGAAAAGATAAGTAAGCTGTTCTTCAGTTTTATCCCCTGCCACGGACCCATCCCGATATAAGGGATCATTGTTATCATTTAGATCAGGAGAACGATAATAGTCGGTAGCTAGTTCTGTAATATTGAACATCAACCTATATGGGTTTTCAAATGTTATTTCGGAATCTATTTTCATTGTAATATCTTGAGGGACATATTTTATGATAAAACCATTATTTATGGAAACGCCATCCTCACTTAGATCTGGATCACCCTTTAAAGTGATATTCATATAAGGAACTTCAATTTCATTTTCATCCTTAACTATAACTTCTTCAGAATTTAAAATTTGATAAGAATTTCCAATTGCAGTCCCATTTAGTATTTTTAAATAAGAATTACTACCATGTAAATTATCAAAATTAATATCATTGGAACTGACATTTAATCGGATTTTATTATTAGAAATTTCCAAAATTCTACCTTTAGCAGATACATAACCATCCTTACTACAATTTATATCAATATCCTCTACTTGTAATTCTCCAATACTAAATAAACTTTTAAGTGAGATGGGTTTCTTATTTTCATCTGGTTCATCGTAAACATTTGGGAACTTTTCATAATTAATGGCAGCTTCGTAATCATCTTCATTAAAGCTTTTCCCCCCAATTTTATATTCAATTCCATCAATTTTAATTCTTTTTTTGATGCTAGCATCGGGGAATTGATAAAATCTTGTATCATCCATTCGAAATTCATTATCATATCCAATATTCGCCTCGATCCCCCTGAACTTGTCAGAACTCAAGGATCCAATTTGTAATTTAAAGTTTCCGACCATTTCGTAGTCATTGATAATCGGATCAGAGAATAAATGATTCATAAATTCATTAATTTTGTCTTTAGTATTAGAATTAATGTTGTTAGGGTTGTAGGGAAAATCTGGATCGGTAAAATTCCATACAAAAATAATATCTTTCCATCTTTCTGCAGCTTCTGCTTGATCTCCCGTTGTGGCACCAATACCGGGTAGTCGTGTGGATGTTTCATTCCCTAAATATACTTTCCCCAGAGATCTTCGAGTATTAGCTTGATAATTTGGATCATAAATTTTATTTAATTGAGTACTGGGAATCCCCACAGCAACAACTTCATCGGAATCCTTATAAGTTAAATTAAAACAATAATCTTTCAAGATCATAGGAATAGGGCTCGGATTCCTCATTTTTGCCCTCACAATCAAAACATTAACATCAGTTTCGTTGGAACCTTCAGTATATACAGGTGAGTATGTTGGAGCAGCGGTATCATAATAATTAAAAACATCTGCAATAACAAAATTTGGATCCCATAAATTTTCTTCAATAGTTATGGTATTTTGGTAAGAAAATTCAAAAGCTCCAGCCTTTGCATTTCCACTAAGCTTTAAAGTAAGACATCCCTCAACAAGATCTTTCACAGCAGAATCTGAACCTTGACCTTCTTGAATGATACTTAGGTTAGCAACCACATGAGTAGCAGAACCAAAATAATCGGTTTTTAAAAGCTGTTCATTTGGACCTAATGATGGAGCTTTGACATTATAATCAAGTTGATTGTCTCTATTGTAGTATGATTCAATTAATCCATTTTCTTTAGTTTTACAAAATGTACTATAATCATTCACTG
>CAZEPC010000176.1:0-9013 GCA_964513765.1 uncultured archaeon | reverse complement strand
TAACGATTTAGACTATGATGCAATAGAACGGGTAATGAACGTCAATTTTTATGGGGTTCTGTATATGTTAAAGAGTTTCTTGCCCCATCTTCTTAAGCGGCCCGAGGGATATATTGTAAATGTTTCTAGTATGGGGGGATTCTTACCCGTTCCCGGACAAAGCATCTACGGGGCATCCAAAGCTGCCGTCAAATTAATGACAGAGGGATTATATTCCGAACTGGCAGATACGAATGTCCATGTTTCGGTTGTTTTTCCCGGGGCAACAGAAACCAATATTTCTGAGAACTCAGGAGTTGGTGGAGTCCCCGAGCAGGATGAGGACTCGAAGACCGGTATGGAAGCACTTCCCGCCGATGAAGCGGCCGAAGATATAATTGAAGGGATCGAAAAGGAAAAAGCCCGGATCCTCGTGGGAAAAGATTCGAAAATGATGAACTTTTTGTACAGACTAAGCCCCAAATGGGCAACTAACTTAATTACAAAGCAAATGAAAGATCTCTTAAAAGAGTAAAAAACAGAGGGGAAATTGGTTCGCAAGGGTTTCCCATCGGCTCTATTATTGACAATTCTTTTTTTTCTTGGCAATTCTTTTTTAGTGGCAATTCCTTTTTTGTAGCAATTCCTTTTGTGTGGCAATTCCTTTTGTGTGGCAATTCCTATTGTTTACTCATTTTCTTCGGCGAAATTAGACCCAGGCAGACTTAAACTCCAATAATTCGCGTTAATTTTATACCAAGACTCGAGCCGCCGTTCGCTGGGCTTTTTAAAGAAGATATCAACAATAAATTTCCATTTGAATTTTATTTCACGTGCCCCTTCTGGACAGCGTTTCACACAAGCTTGACAGTGTATACATTTTTCCCGGTCAATTTCAAGTGTATCGGGGTTGATGGCACCTACAGGGCATATTCTCGCACACGTTTTGCATTTCGTGCACTTTTCTGGTATAATTCCACTTGGATATCCAAATGAACTCATGAATCCTTCCGGGAGGATCTTTTGTAATAAGGAGAGTTTCCCTGGAATGTCCGCCAAGGATATTTGCGGATGATCTATCCCAACCAAATTAATTTCTTTTCCCAGCTGTTCTGCAAGAAATATGTCTTTTGTATCGGGTCTATCAGTCGCCACTTTAACAAAAGAATCCGTAAAGGAATGTTCTCCGATGAATGAACCTACTGCAAACACCTTTGCCCCGTGGTCGGAAAGTAGTGAGGTGAGTTGGGATAACGATTTCCCTAAAATTACATTACCATAGACCACCACCGCAACGGTCGGAATATTTACCAACGCCACATCTTGCAGATAATCACGCATTACTTCAGGGACTCTTCCCTCATAGCAAGGAACACCAAAAATAAGCAAATCCACATCCCCCTCCATTAATGTGAGAGGATCCTTCCTTGATTCGGGCCTGGTGAGATCGAGTTCTTCAATCTGAATTCCTCTATCCCCATTGTCGCTTTTCATGAGAGGCTTAATTATAGATTTTAAAGTCCTTCGAGTTGTTAATGTGGGAGAGAAATACGCTAACGCCACTTTATTTATTTTATTTAACTTTTGCATCTAAATCACATATGTTAAGATCTGTTATGTTAGGATCTGTTATGTTAGGATCTGTTATGTTAGGATCTGTTATGTTAGGATCTATTATGATCTGATCTAAGAGAAACCCGTTAATTTTATTGAAAATTAACAAATTGCTATTCTGAGATGGGAAGATTCTACCTATTAAGAATTATGAAGGGCTCTATATCTCTATTTATTATTATGTTTTATTTTTTATAAACTCCACGGGAAGTCGAAAGACATAGGATAAGAAAAGTAATGGGAGATCAAAAAATAAAAAAGAACAAAAGTAAAATATTAATAATTAAAAAAGAGAATAATATTCTAGAGAATAAGAATGTTATTCTTCGGTTGCCGAGAGTTTTTCTTCCTTCTTTTTATCCTTATAAGCCCTATAACCTTCGCCAATGGCAAATCCACCCAATAAATATCCGAACATGATCAAAATCGCGGTCCAGTCCGGATTGGTTCCATTTGGCACTAGATCAACCAACATATCGCCAAACATAGATAGCGGTTGTATTGGTCGGTACTTAGGGTTCATTTCCGGCTCGGCATTATCGGGAGACCCGTTTTCTTGATAGATGACAGAGGTGTTTCGAGCAACAAGCTTCGCCCAAATGTTTTCTCGCGTAAATTCATCAACTTGTAGTGTAGTCCAACCCTTCACAGGTTCGGGAGAATGCATGTCAGTTGCCGCTACCACCCCCATTTCATTAGCACCGGTGAAATCATAGGTTGCTTGATCCCAAGTATGTTGGTTAACAACTTCGATGTAATCTGCTCCCCACTCATAGACTTGCTGTCGGGTGGGATGGTCGGGCATTCTCGGAAGTGACCAGTTGAAGTGGTTGATTGTCACCAAACCGCCCAAATCGTGTGCATCGTTGATCGCTTGTTGGATCTGTTCGTAGGTAGGATTATTAGAAGGAGGTACGAGGTCTTCATACCCTTCCGCATTTAACGGAAGAATGATATTCATATGTATTACATTCGTTGTCCATTCGCTTCCTGCAAATAAAATAATATCGTCTTTATACTTCTCTTGCATTTCCCTTACTTCGGGAATATGAGCCCAAGTATCATGATCCGTGATAACCGAAACATTGAACCCGTTTGCAATGTGCCATTTAATATTTTGCTCCACGGTGAGTATTCCATCCGAGTATAATGTATGAGAATGTGTATCCACCAAGACATTATATCCGCCCCCGGTTGATTCACCTACCGGTTTATAGCTCCAGTCAAAAGAATCATCGGTATATTTGGTTTGAGGTGGCCCAAATAACGAGGTCACCACACTGCTGGCCATGATTAGTGTGGTAAAAAACAGAAAGATAAAAAATCGTTTTAAAATTCCTTTTTTGTCAGCCATATAAACATAAGCAATCGCGTTCATTTAAACCTTTCATATGGTTCTTATGAATACAAATGGGAGTAAATCATATATGGCTTTCGTGTTGTGTGAAACAATTGAAATAAGAGAAAACACACCAGAAAAATTTGCGCGAATATGTTGAAAAAAATTTGATCTATTGACAATACAATCAAAGGTCTTAAAAACAAAAAAACTCTTATGATCATATGCAATTTCACCTACAAATTAAAGGATTGAAACTCCGTTCCGAGTCTGGAAATAATTCTCTCTTACAATTGGCCCCAAAACCCCAATGGCTTAATCTTAGGAAAGGGAGTATTGAAATTGATTCTAAAGTATCCATTCTTTCCAATCTTCCACAAAAGCATAATTTTATAGTTGAACAACTCACGGAAGAAATTAAGCGGATGTTATCGAATAATGTGAGCATACAAACCCATCAAATTCCCCCCGATGACAAAATGGAGTGCGATCTTTTTGCAGATGAAATTGAAGTACTGCCCAGCAAGCAAAAGAAGAATTTTCTTGACCAAGGCTATGTATTACATGTTATTAAAAATATGCAATTGGTCTATATTTGGGCACCATCCGCTCAAGGAATATTTTACGGAGTACAAACACTCTTTCAAATCGCCAATTCCTCTTCCGCACCGGGTCGATACATTTTACCCCATGTAGAGGTACTGGATTATCCAAATGTTGAAATAAGAGGGATTTCCGATGATGTGAGTCGAGGACAAATGGCGACCATTGGGGGTTTCAAGAAGTTTATTCGTGCACTTTCACGGTTCAAGATGAACCATTATTTTATTTACATAGAGGATATCTTTAAATTCCAGAGTCATCCCGAGATTGGAGAGGAAAGGGGAGCAATTGGCCCTGAGGGAGTAAAAGAAATTCAAGATTATGGCAAAAAGTATTTTGTTACGGTCTCCCCTATTTTTGAATCGCTGGGGCACATGGATAACATCCTTTCCTTGAATCAATTTGTGAAATATGCCGAATTTCCAGGATCCGATTGCTTAGATGTTTCAAATCCCGAAATTTATGACTTTTTGGATGACCTTTACGGAGATCTCTGTGAAGCATTTGACTCACCGCACTTTCACGTGGGATGCGATGAATCGTGGGAATTGGGAACCTTTCACAGCCGCGATTACATTAAAGAAAAAGGAAAAGGGAAGGTAATTCTTGATCATTATCAAAAACTCTACGATTTAGCCAAGAAACACGGTAAGGACCAAATTTACATCTATCACGACATCGCAATTGATCATGATGAAATTTTAGAGAATCTCCCTAAAGATATTAATTTTGTCTATTGGGATTATTCAAGTGGTGGAAAACTATTCCATAAAAATGAATATCCAAAGCTCGATGACTTGGTCGAAGCAGGCTACCAAACGATTGTGAGTCCGGCAGTTCAGGATTGGTCCCGCTTTTTCCCCGATATGGCAAAAATGGAAGATAATACTAACAATATTTTGGAGTACGGACATAAAAAAGGGTCAAAGGGAGTAATTCAATCCTCATGGGGCGATTTCCGGAATGAAAACTTCCGGGACAACCGAATTTACGGATTTGCGTACGCATCTTGCAAAGCATGGAATATAACCGATTTTAGTTCGGAAGAGTTTTGGAATGCATTCCTCCTTCATTTTTTTGAGGATGACATTGTGGTTAGCCCACTCATGAAAGAAACCCTCGATTTCATCAGAAAACTCTTCGTCAAACTGGGAAAGCGAGATTATTTCACTCTCCTTTGGGCCCATCCCTTTGCAACACCTATTTGCGAATTTGATACCGATGGCTTTTTTGAGCTGATCACCCAATTAGAGGAGAAAATAGATAATTTCAAAACAATTATGGATAAAAATCCGAAAAATAAACATTTTATCCGAATAATGGGCTACACTTTGAGGCTCTATCGATTCTTACTCAAAAAACTCATTGTTTCTAATATCGGAAATTCACTCAAGGAAAGTATTTTTAAAGAGATGCCCGCCCAGCAGCAAAAATATTTTTACATCCAGCTGGAAGATCTCAAAAAAGAAATCTTGGAACTAAAAGATGAATATAAGGAATTGTGGCTTAAATACTGTTCTGAGGCAAACTTGAAACCCATTTTAGATCAATTTGAATGGCTCGCCCAATTTTTCACCGAAAAATTGGTTCAGGTCAAAAACGAACAATACCAGAAAAATCCCAATATTCCCTCCGAATGGATTTTTCATATTAAAAAACGCAAGAAGGGGCAAGCAATGCATTCTTATTTCAGAAAAACAATCACCATTCCCGAAGAGGTAGAAAAAGCTTATATTCAAGTTATAGGCGATACACATGTGAAAGTCTATATAAATGGGAAACAAATAGAAGAATTTTACAGCAAGAGAACTCTGTCAGTTCGTATGCTAAACAATATGGTAAAAATTATTGATCTTACACCCTATTGGAAAAACGGGGAGAACACATTGACTATAGAGAATATTAATTATAAAACAGGTTATGGGATTATAAATGTATATGGTGAGGTTTATCTTAAGGAATACCGGCAAAAAGTGGTAATCAAGAGTGATAAAAGCTGGACTGCAACCCACAAACGAAATGAACAATGGATAGCCGGAGAAAAATCCCTATCATCCGAAAAAGAGCCAAAATCTTTAGGTGCGCCCCCAATGTTGAACGGATCCCTATCTTATCCGAAATTTGAGGAGGAGCTTCCATCCCACCACACAAATCTATTGGGATTTACAAACTGCGAACTGCTTATCCACACCCCCCGTTATCTTACATGGTTGCTAAAGTGGCTCTCTAAAATTGCGTTGAAGCGCGGGTTATTGATTTAAAATAAAAACCTATTAAAAAAGAGAGTAATCGCCCAATTAAGAGGACCAATTTTTCATATATGAGGGATAGAGAACCGCACCACCATCCACATACATCGTTATTCCGGTCACATAACCTGCCTCATCAGAAGCTAAGAATATCACCGAGGGTGCGATTTCTTCGGGTTCTGCAGCCCAGCCTAAGGGTATATTCTTCTCTACCGCCGCCTTTTTTTCAGGATCATCCTTCCATGATTTATTAATGCGGGTCAGAGTGGCACCTGGAGCCACCGAGTTGACTCTTATTCCATTTCGGGCATATTCTAAAGCAAGAGTCCGGGTTAAATTACCGAGGCCTCCTTTGCTCATTGAATAGGAGATGAATCCCGGTTTTGGAATAATTTCATGGGGACTAGAAATATTTATAATTGTTCCAGGGTATTCTCTTTCCAAGAAATGATTAATGGACTCTCGTGCACAAATAAAAGGACCTGAGAGATTTACACCCATGACTTGATTATGATCTTCTAATTTCCGCTTGTGGGAGGGAATATTCTTCTGTATGGCAGCATTATTCACCAAGATATCCAGGCTTCCAAACGATTCGATTGTTCTCTCCACCATATTGATACAATCCTCTTCTTTTGACACATCTGCTTGAACAATGATCGATTTTACCCCAAATTTATCAACTTGCTCTTGGGTTTTTTCTGCACCGCTTCGTGTTGAGTTATAATTTATGGCCACGTTGCAACCTTCTTCCGCGAATCTAATGGCAATTGCTTGGCCTATTCCGACACTTGCGCCGGTGACCAGTACATTTTTTCCTTTTAAACCTTTCATACAAATTATAATTTTCCTAACATTTTATTCTTTTATCTCTCCCGATAATTTTGAGAGAATTTTTCAATATAGGGCGATTTCTCAAAATTTTCTAGTTAGGAAGACCCTCCTTGTTATTTTAAGAGGGTGGGTATAGGAGTAATCTCGAAAAATAGGTTTCGTGGTTATTTTTGGCCAAATCCTAAGCTTTTTTATATGAGATTATGGTCTTTTTATTAGGTAAAAACATTGAGCAATAAGAAAAAGATATTTAAATCCGAAACAGTTATGACGACATCCGAAATAGCGGGTTTCCTTAAAGGCCTTGCGAACAAGTTAGAAGAAGGTCAAATAATCTTAGAAAAAGGAGACCAAAAAGTGGAGATAAAGGTTCCTTCAAAAATGGAAGTAGAGGTGGAAGTGGAAGAAAAGGACAAAGGAGACCGTACAAAAAAGGAAATAGAGATCGAATTAGAATGGTATGAAGGGGAATCGGGCAAACCTTTAGTTGTAAAATGATCGAGGTACCTAAAAGCCATTTAACATAAGATTGAACGGGGCACCCTTTGTTTTTTGTTTTATTATATTTTTTGTTTTTTTTGCTTTTTTGCTTTTTTGCATTTTTTGCTGTTGCTTAACTTGTTGATAAGAGATGTGAGCTTTATTTAATAGAAACGAGAACAGATTTTGCTAGGAAAGATTTTTCTTTTAAGTGCCAAAAATATACATAATAAGCAACACTAACAAACAAACCCATAACCAACTTAAACCAACAGAAGGAAAATACAATGACCCTGGAAAAATTGGAACCCCAAAGAGTGTGGCATATATTTGAAAATCTCTTTTGCTCTACATATCGGGCCTCAAAGCATGAAGACGAAATTAGAAAAAAAATCATAGACTGGATAGAAAATTATAATCATCATACTCGGGAGCATCAACAAATATCATATTTCCAAGATGAAATCGGTAACTTACTCATAAAGAAACCGCCTTCAGATCAAGGAGAGAAAGCAGAGAAAAAAGAGCCCTTATTATTGCAAGGGCACATGGATATGGTAACCGAAACAAATAGGAAAATGGGATATGATTTTGAGACCCAGTCGATCCCCCTGACTATTGAGGGCAATAAAGAGTGGATAACGGCGGAGGGCACCACACTTGGGGCAGATAATGGAATCGGAGTTTCAATTACTTTGGCCCTTTTAACCGATCCAGATCTTGCGCATGGTCCACTGGAGGTGTTATTAACCGCCGATGAGGAAACTGGACTTACCGGCGCATTTAAATTAGACCCCAGAGAACTCCCTATTGAAAGCAAGAAAATGATTAATATCGATTCCGAAGATTTCGGAGTTATAACAATCGGATCGGCCGGAGGAGGAGGTATGGTCTTTCTGAAAGATTCGAAACAATTAGACAAAAAACAACTGGCACAGATACAAAAATCCTATAATGAAATCAATATATCCGTAAAAGGACTTCGTGGAGGGCACTCCGGAGTGGATATCCATTTACCAAGAGCGAATGCGCATAAAATCACTGCACGAATGCTCTATCATGGTATGACCCGCATTATGGGGGAGAATAAAAAAGAAAGCACTAACTCCATATTATATCTTTCCCGCTGGAGGGGAGGATCGAAACACAATGCCATTCCCAGAACCTCAGATTGTACCGTTTATGTTCACAAAAATCAAAGTGAGCAATTTTTAGAAAGAATTGAGCAGGAGAAAGACGCATTATTAGAATACTTTTCACAATCAAACGACAAAGGAGAGAAATTAGAACCAAACATATCAATCTCAATCCAAGTATCGACACCTCAAGAGAGCATTACTAGCCAAACAAATAAGATCTTGCATCTAATAAAGGGCAAGGAGAGTTCGGACATAATCCGGACCGTATTTTTAATTCCTCACGGCCCAATTCAGTATTCTCCTACTATTCCAAATTTAGTAGAAACCTCCAATAATCTGGCAATTATTGAAACAGATAAAAACACGGGAGATATTTCCATCCATCTTTCAACCCGGAGCAATAGAGATACTGAACTGACAAACTTCCGGCAAAATCTCAAGGAGCTTGGTATATTATGCGGATGGAAGGTCGATTTGAGAAAATCATACCCAGCTTGGCCCCCAGATCCGTCCTCCCCATTTCTCTCGGAGATTAAGGGCATCTATTGCCGTTTTCTGGATCATGAAGTAAAAATCGAAGCGGTTCATGCGGGTTTAGAAACGGGGGTAATCGGGGAAAAGATACCGGGCATACAAATGGTTTCAATTGGCCCCACCATACAAAATCCACATACTCCAGATGAACGGGTGCACATTGCCTCCGTACAAAGTTTCTACAGAGTATTGAAAGCCATCATCGAACATTAGAATTAAGAAACACACATCGTGAATTTGGC
>CAZEPC010000175.1:0-9036 GCA_964513765.1 uncultured archaeon | reverse complement strand
TGATTTCTCCGTAGAATCACCTTCAGTTCCAACGATTAATACAAAATTGGATTTCACTGCGAATTTTGAGGTACCCACCCGTATAATTGGACAAATTAAAAAAGAGGCATCTACATTTGAGGTTTTGGAAACTTCGGTCAAAAAAGTAATCGATCCACCGAAAGTAAAGGCAAATGCGAATACAAATATGCAAATAACCGATACCATTACAAATGAAGGAACAGCACCCATTGATAAGCTTTCATTCCAAGATAAGATACCGAAAGATTTTGAAGCCCCAGGATACGAGCAGATTAAATCCCATATTGAAAACGCCCAAGGAGGCGAGGTTGCAGTATTAGGAAAACAATATGCAACTCTTGCATTAAATCCAGAAGATAAAGAGGTTGGTACACCCCATGAAATCAATATCGCGTTTAAAAATATGGAAGAAGTCTTTAAACCCGGCCATAAATTGGTTGTTTCTTACCCGATTATCGCGAGAAATCCCCAACCAAATACAAGATATGAGACACCAGTCCATACTAAAAGCTATACAAAAGTCAAAGGTCCGGCTTATGAGGACACTACTCCAGAAATGCCCGTTATAGGAATTAAATACGTGAAGAGAAAAGTAAAGACAGCAAAATCAATCAGCCCTGCAGGAAAAGAATGTGCATTCCGAGTAGCAGTAAGAATTGATAACAAGGGTGGAGTTGAATTGGAAAATATCAAAATGGTAGAAACACTACCCCCAGGTTTCAACGCAAGTAATTTTAAACCTAAAGACATGGAACCCGAATTCAAAAAAGAAGATGAAGGCGCTAAATTAATTTGGCGAATTAACAGATTAGATGCTGGAAAGAGAATAAAGTTCAAATATATTGCAGAGGGTTCCGGAGAGTTTCCGAGAACTGAACCAAGAGTGATAATCGCAGAACCCGAAAGCATTAAGTCTGCGGAAAGCGCTAAGTCCAAGGCCGAGCAAGCCCCCGCTGTGTCTGAAAAAGATGAAGAATTTAAGGAAAAACATGCGGGTCCAATCCATGAAATCATGACATCCCTTAAAGACCGGCTCAATCAGATAATGAATGCAGAATCTGCAGCAGCAGAGATTGAAAAGACAAGGGACGAGGTAATTTCTAGCGGAAAAAGCTCGCCGGTGCTCCATGAATTTATGACCAAAGCACGAGAATTAAAAAAGCTCGGAAATAAAATGATTGTTGGCTCCAAATTAGATGCTTTGTTAAAAGATATCGATAACTGGGAAGGCAGACTGATTGGTTAAAACCTTATAACAACAAGAGTAATTGATTAGAAGAGTATTACCCATTTTTTTCAACTTATAGATTTCTCCTTTTAATTTTTTGTTTCTTTATCCCTTTTCTTTTCGATATTATTGATGAAATTATCGGAATAATATCAACATAATATCATTAATTATCAAGTAAAATGATGTTTTTAGATTTATATTATGCTAAATAATCTATTTGATCTTGATCGACTTGAAGAATTGGATGAAAAACATTCCTCACATTCTGAACAAAATCAATCCCAAAGGAAAAATATGAAGGGATTGGAACAAGGATCAAATTCAGAAAAAGAGCAAGCAAAATCTAATTCAACAAAGAATCGAGCATTACTTAATATGCTGGATCGCATCCACCAAAGAAGAGAACGGAAGAAAAGCCAAAAAAACATACAGAGTTCACAGAATCATAATGGTGGAATGGATCAAATTAACGAACAAAAATTTCAGAATTCTCCCCGATCCCATCAAACAAAAAGAGCGGCACGAAGAAGAACCAATCAATCAGAGTCAAGATCGGAACAAAATATGAATCAGATAGAAAATATAAGGAGAAGAGGAAACAATGCATCAATGGGAAAATCACCCCAAAAGCAAGACAGAAATTCCACTTTTACTGATGATACCCTGCTAAAGCGATCAAAAAATACGAAAAAAGGTCATTCCCCTACATTTAATTCAAAGGTTGAACAACAATCTTGGCCGAAAAATCAAAACGAAAAACAAATCAATAAATTTGCTCAAGTTCACCGAAAAACCAACTTAAATTCGAAAACGCGGTTAAAAAATAAGCAAAATTCAATCAGTTTGGACAAATTAGGAAATCAGAAAGGCAATAAATTTGAAAATAGGAAATCCCAAAATAAAAATCTTAAACATTTCCAACAAAGATCAAAACCAAGAGATATGAGAAAGAGATGGCCAAATGAGAAACAAAATAATCGCTCTAACAAGAACAATATCTCTAGAAAAAAGGAACTCAATTCTCTAAAAGAGATTTTTAAAAATAAGATAAGCAACCAAACCAAAAATACAAAGAGGCAAGGAATGCAAGAGGAAGAAACTGATCCCTCCGATCAAACAGCCGGATTTAGACTCCCAACAGGACATCCAATTCCACCACCACCTAAAATGCCACCCAAAAAGAAAAAAAGGAGAGGACAGAGGAACTTTTCGGGAAACCGACGAGTAACGAGAAAAAATAAGAAACTTAACTTTAATGCGATCAAACCTGAAGATATAGGCAGGAAAATCCAGGAAAACGGGCAAACAAAAATCTTTTCTCGGCAGACCCAATTTCGAAATAAGATGCAAAGGGAACAGAAAACAAATTTCCATCAAAATTTATCAGAAAATGAATATTGGATGAAAAATAATCTTTCGATGAAGAACCAAAATCCCAGCCAACAACATGGAAACGAAAGGAGGAACATGTGGGTAAATCATAATCATGAAAGGAGTCAGAACCAGTATATTAATAATCCTCAGAGACCAGAACCTATGAATATGTCTGCTTTTATGCGACAAAATGAAAACGGAGGAAAAAATAATTCAAGTTTTGCTCAAATGGATCCCCAACCCACCCAGAACAATCAAAGACAAGGTTCAAATATCCAAAATTATCCTCCCCCAAGGAATAATGGGCAAGATTCAAACGCTCATCCACATAATTCCCAGAGGGAACAAAGCAAATCACAATATCCTTTCAATCAAAATGCTTTTAATACCTCAAGTTTTAACCCATTTACCCAAATGAGACCAATGGCAGGAAATTCGCCCCAAAATAATAATAATAATAATAATAATTACGAGAGGAATCAATGGCATCAACCACAAAAACAAGGAAATTCCCATTTCAAGAATTTTACAAACCGTGGGCACCAAAGTGGATACCAACAGCCCATAAAAAATTTCAATCAATGGGAAAATCGTCGAAATATGTTTAAGAATTTTCAAGAGAATCCAAACCAAAGTAGATTTGAACGGGGTAATTTCAATCAAAATGAACAAAGTAATAATAATATGAGGGAAGGGAATATATATCGGGGAGAGCCCCAAGATAATTATCAAAAACTCCATCAAGCACAATTTAGAGATGAGAAAAGAAAAATTCCATGGAAAATGAATCGAAATGATTACAGATCTCAATTTAGAAATAGGGATGATATAGGTGATTACGGAAACCAACCTAAAAAAACAGATTTCCAAAATCCCACTCAAACTATTCCATCGTGGAGGAAAAAGCAACCCAATATTAATGTTGATGAGTTTGAAACCACAAATACTCATGGCAAAAAACCGTTGGAAAATTTTGCCCTTCCTATTCAAGCCAAAAAGAGAATTCAAAAAGCGAAAGAGAAAAATATTCCAGAAATCAACCCTCAAATCAGGGATGAAGAAATTTTTGATAATCTAGAATTCATCGAAATGATGGAGCCTGTGAAGGATAAGATCATAAAGTCGCTTATGGAACGTTCTTATTCCCAGATGCAGCTTATAAGGAAGATGAAAAAGATACGGTATATGGGGTCTGTTACCTTCGGAATAATCATGTATAATTTAAGAGAATTATTCGGAGAGGATATGATAATTGAAAATATAATAGACGGAAGGAAATTCTTTGCACTTTCACCGCGATTTAAGGCACTTTGCAAGAGAGCCTATTCAGAAAGCGAAGATCAGAATAATTGAAGTTATTTGGATCCAATTTAAACCAATCTGAGTTACACATATCCAATTCAAGCCGGCTCTTTTTTCTGCTTCTCTCTCTTTTTTTTATCCTTTTCCCCAAAGATTTGTTTGTATTTAAGGTAAAGCTTTAACTCAAACATCAAAGATACCAATAAAAACCCGGACCAGTTCCATTTAATCTTGGAAAAGGGAAGAATATATAGAAAAACTATAACTGAAATCAATATCAGTAAAATGTTCAATAATAAGGAGAGATTCAGATATTTTCTAATCCGAGAAATTAGTTCCCCCTTGATACTTGAGAGAATACTCAAGAAAGAGGAAAGTACCCCAAAACAAAAAGTCGACCAGTTGATAAAAAAAAGATCTTTGTTGTGGATAAAAAGTGATGTATTATCTGCTTGCGTTAACCCCCATACATACACCTCGTAATTGGTACCAGAAAACAAGGATAAATCCCAAAGACCTAGTTTTTTTGTAAATAACAATCCCAAAAAAATCAGAGAAACCAAAAGAAGATCAAATTGAGTTTTTTTCAACAAGCGAGGTTTTTGCTCTTGGGGATTAAGCAATTCTTTAATAACTTCTTCATCAGTTCTTTTATTTGTTTCCTTATTTTTCTTAATCCGTCTATGAATGATCAGAAGAAGCAAGCAATTACAAATATGAAGATCAAAATAATATCCATAGGAAACCTTTAAAAAGGAATTATTCGCGACATCTCCAATATTCAAAAAAAGATCGGAAAGAAACATCTCTTTTAAGAGAAGAATAAGTACCAGATTTATACAAAAAATAATCTCCACGATTAAGATGATTTTAATTTTATTGGAAGATTGATTCCATTTGAGAAATAAAATAGAAAGAAGACACATTGCCACAATCCCCCCAATAAAAAGGAGGATACCTAACAATATTGGGACATGATACGGGAAATATTCCAAGAGACCGTTTATTTCGAACCAATGTAAGAATATATCATTTTGGGAGTCTATCAAACCCCAAAGAGTAATTTTTAATCCGCTAGATTCTTGATATATGAGAGAATTTGACAGCCAATATGCATCAATACCATTATTATCGACAGCCCACCCAATAGGGGGTGGTATAGAAAAGATCAGAGAAAGAGTAAGAAGAACAAGGACAAGTAGCAACCTTTTGGTATTATTTCCAATCTTCTCCTCCCGCGAACTCATATTCAACTTAGAAAATCTCTGGTTGCTTTATTTCTTTTTCATTAATGATTGACGGTATTTGATTTTTTTAAGGTTTTGAATCCGATGAACTTCATCTTGAGAGAGGGTTCTATAACCTTCCTTGGATTTCACACAAGCTTGAGATATCCAATGCATATAAGCGAGTTCTTCCAAAACTTGCATTCGTAGAAAGGCCAGTTTTGGAGAATCCCCAACTGTAATTGCACCGTGATTTCTCATGACTAGTGAATAATGGTCCAAAGGAGGAGAAAAGTTTTGCTTCACCAATGAGGCCAACTCCTCGCCACAAGGAACACAATACTCTATAATAGGGATGATTTCTCCCAGATAAGTGACA
The DNA here is from genome assembly GCA_964513765.1 of uncultured archaeon. GTDB lineage: Archaea > Asgardarchaeota > Lokiarchaeia > Sigyniarchaeales > Promethearchaeaceae > CAZEPC01. Next base: position 3,503 of record CAZEPC010000175.1, on the reverse strand, counting down.
CTATCGGGAAACATATGCTTAAATGAAATATTTGCTGCAGATACGGCTATAGTATGGGGAGGATGAGCATGAAATATACAAGATACGGTTGGACAGTTCTTGTAGATATCTATATGCATCTGCAATTCGGAGCTAGGACGATGAAACTTTTTTTTATCAGTTCCTTGCTCACCGTTTGGGGAGAGTACCATACCTGTTGTAAAAGATACTTCGACCCAATCATCTGTACTCATTTCCGAGAAACTAAGGCCAGAGGGCTTGATAAATACAGAATCATTAATTTTTACAGAGGTATTGCCCCCCGCACCTAAAACGAATCTCTCCTCCGAGAGTTTCTGTGAGAATTCTAATAGTGCTTCCAATAGTTTTTCTTCTTTTTCGTTGTCTGAAGGCATATTTGATCGACCACATTCACTAAAATTCAAAACGAATCAAAATATAAAAAGAATTTCAAGAAAAAAGATGTTCTTTTAGAAATAATAATTATTCCTTATTACTCTTTTTTATCCTGTGTATTTTTCTCTTGTTTTGTTTGTTTTTGCTCTGGATCTACGCTTTTTTCTGCCTTGGGAGACTCCTCCTTAAGTTCTGAGGATTTGGGTTCGCCCAGCGGTAATACAGTTTTATCGTATTGCTCGTTGATTACTTCACCCATCGCCGTATATATTGCACTAGAACCGCAGATAATGCCCTCAATTCCAGCAATTCGGGTAACAATCACATTACCTGTCCAATCCCCAATTGCTAATAGGATGAAGAGAACCGTTAAGCTTAAAAATATAAACTGAGTTGCCCGTGGTGCCTTCAAGGTGGCCAAGAACATAAATAACGTAAAAATACCCCACATAAAAAGGTACCAGCCCAATGTTTCTCCGGTCGGTGAGGTACTCCACACATCCTTATAATCAAACACGAATAGAAAGACTAAACTTAGCCAGAAAAGGCCATAAGAAGTAAAGGCGGTGGTACCGAAGGTATTGCCCTTTTTATATTCCATTATTCCTGCAATAATTTGGGCAATTCCCCCGTAGCATATACCCATGGCAAGAATCATCGTATCTAACTCGAACAATCCCGCATTATGTAGATTTAATAGAACGGTGGTCATTCCAAAGCCCATCAAACCTAATGGAGCGGGATTACTTAGATTATCATTCTCCATAGATAGATTTTGAAAAGAAGGATAATAAACTTTGTTCTTACCCGATTAAAAAAAACTAATGGATCAAAACAAGAAAGAGACATAAAAAATAGAAGAAAACTAAAAAAGAGGAGAGCATACACCAAAGATGTAATTCTGTACACATTATTCTTAAAAATTGAATGTCTTCCTTAGCTAGGATTCTTTTCGGGCGGCCAATGTCTCTTTCTCCTCAGACCTCTTAAATTGCAGTTCATATAGGTGTTTATAAAGACCACCTTTACGAATAAGTTCTTCATGGTTGCCCCTCTGAACGATTTCGCCGTCTTCCATCACACAAATTACATTAGAATTAAGAATGGTCGAAAGTCGATGGGCAATAATAAATGAGGTTCTTTCCTGCAACAATACCTCTAAGGCTTCTTGAATCTTTAGTTCTGTATAGGGATCAACCGAACTGGTCGCCTCGTCCAGCACAAGTATGGGAGGATTTGATAAAAGTGCTCGTGCAAAAGAAATAAGCTGTCTTTGGCCAATGGAGAGTAATGAGCCTCTTTCACGGATGCTGGTATCATACCCTTCAGGAAGCTTTTCAATAAAGGGGTGGGCACCAACTTTTTTGGCAGCAGCCACCACTTCTTCATTAGTTGCATCAAGTTTACCATAACGAATATTATCTATAACACTCCCGTTAAAGAGAAATGTATCTTGAAGAACCACTCCGATCTGAGAACGTAATGAATCTAAAGTCACCTTTTTTATATCATGACCATCAATGGTAATCTTCCCTTTTTTCGGATCATAAAATCTGCTCAGAAGTGAGACAAGCGTTGTTTTTCCGGCGCCCGTAAATCCAACAAATGCATAGCGATCGCCTGGGTCGGTTTTAAAATTAATATCCTTAAGCACAGGGAGATCTTCCTCGTATTCAAACCATACATTATGGTATTCCACCTCCCCATCAATGGGGGGAAGCTCTTTTGCATCGGGAGCATCAATAATCTTGGGTTCAATATCCATTATCTTCAAAACCCTATCACCCGAAGCAAGAGAAGATTGAATATTATTATAAAAATTACCCAAGCGATTGAGCGGATTAACAAATTGGGTCACAAGAATAACATACCCAAGTAATGTACTAAGCTCGAGAATGCCCCGATCTAGTAATTCGGCACCAATAAAGACAACAGCACCGAGAGCGCCAGCAATTACCAATTGTAAGACGGGTTGAAGCGCTGCATTTATTTTCGCTGCTTGCATTGAAATATCGCGGTTTTCTCTATTACGGAGATCGAAATTTTTGATATTCTTGTCTTCCATCACAAATGCCTTTATGGTTTTAACTCCACTTATAGTTTCCTGTAATATTCGAGTAATCTCGGAAATCTTTTTTCTCTGTTTTCTCCAATAATACCTGCTCCTTTTTGCCGCATATGAAAATATAAACCCAAAAAGAGGGAAGAGCGCCAGCAGAACTAGAGTCAATTCCCAGGAGAAAATCAACATAGTAACAAACATTGAAATGGCCGAAATTACATCCCCCAAAAATTGAATAATGTTATTGGAGACAAACCCTTGAATTGTATCTACATCGTTAGTAATCCGACTCATTAATTTGCCCGCGGGCATATTTGTATGATATTCAACCGATAGATCTTGAATATGTGTGAATAATTCCCCTCTTAAATCATAGAGAATATATTGCCCTAATTTACTCACATTGTATTGGTATGCCCTTTGGGAGAAGAATGATAGTATAAGAATCCCGATAAGGATCCCCGCAATCATTAAGAGTCGATTTACATTCTCATCCTCCAGATATTCGAGCATGAATTTGGTTCCAATCGGGTAGGCAAGTGCTGCTATTGAATTGTAAACAACCAACACAATAAGTAATATCACATCTCGCTTATACGGTTTGAGATAACTTAGAAGCCTTCGTATGATGATTTTATCCGGCAAATCTCTTACATATCGGGGATCATTCCCCTTTTTTTTACTGAATAGACCCATTATTGCTCATCCTCCGTGTTTTTTTGTTTTTCAGATTCTGGTTTGTTTTCTTTCTCGTTTGATTCGCTTTTATTTGATTCGTTTTTGGTAGATTCGCTTTTGGTAGATTCGCTTTTGGTAGATTCGCTTTTTTTGAGAGAGTTTTCAGTATTGTCCGATTCTTTTTTCTCTTTATCCAACATAGCGTTTATTTCCTTACTGTATACTGGCTCTACGGGAATATATTGATCTTTCCTTTCTTGTTTTCGCTTAAATTTAATAGAACTTTCCTCAATTTTAAATACTTTATCTTGAGGAATATTAAAGTATTTCTTTTTCTTCTCCTCTTCCCATTCTTCTTCCAGTTCCT
>CAZEPC010000174.1:7341-9110 GCA_964513765.1 uncultured archaeon | reverse complement strand
AAGCACACACCACGCGATAGTATGGATTGTTTCAAAGTGAAATGCATGCGATAAGGCCGCGTTTGCCATAGCTTCTGTACTCACATTGTTTAAATGACGGAACACTTGGCCAATCGAGCCGTGATAACCCAGAGGACCCTCTACCAAGTGAGCAAATACAATCAACAAGAAGCCACCCATGATTTGTCGCTTAATAAGTTCTATGGGGGTGTTTCCCCGCTTTAAAAATTTCTGCATGGAAATCATATTTCCGATGGAGGAGACCATAAGGAAACAGCCCGCTAGACCCCCCAAATAGGGCAACAAAATCACCAAAATCAGCTGAAACATCGATACTTGGCTGAAACCTTCGCCTGTGAGGTATTTTACATTCAAAGTATCGTTTATTGTATGGAGAACCAGCATCATAAAAATCGCCAGCCCTCGCAAGAAATCAATTGATGAGTAACGTTTCATAATTAATCAACATTGTTTTTTCTATAAATAATTTGCGATATTTTTATATTATTTGTGTCACACTCAATTATTGAAAAAACATCTCTCATAAGTAATAAAAACCAACTTCTATAAGTAATAATAATTCCTTAGTTCTTAGTTTTTTATGGTTGCTTATTCACTTCAAAACTAAATCACAGCTATGAGCCCATCCATGTTCTACAAAAAGTAAATATCCCTTACAATAAGATAAAAGATGCTTAAAAAGGCGGAGTAAATAACAATTAAACTATAATTATAAATATGAATAATTATTCATAACTAGTAGATGAAAAAAATGAAGTACACCATAATTAAGGAACGGTGCACAGGTTGTAGATTTTGCGAACGCAGTTGTCCAGGAGCAACACAATTGAATGCAGATGGAAAGGCAGAAATAATTAATGAGAATTTACTCCAACAATGCGGTGGAGAGCGGCTCTGCCCATTTGGCGCCATCGAAAATACACAAAAAGACCAAGATCAAGAGTTAAATCCACTAAAATCGGGAAATTATACGGTATCAAGATCTAACGCGACAACATTTCAACCCAACGCAAGAACTAATAGCCCCTCCGGGGGACAGTATCAAAATAATCCTTCACCTTCAGGTCAAAATGTTCCCCAAAACATTAATCAAAACACCCCACCACTAAGAACAAATCAAAATACCCCCCAAAGACCAAATCAAATTGTGAGAGGGCGTAATGTACCCCAAAACTTGTCCAATAATATGCCCCAAGGGAAAGGAAGAGGTCAAGGCGGTATGGGCCGGGGAATGGGAAGAGGTCAAGGCGGTATGGGCCGGGGAATGGGAAGAGGTCAAGGTGGTATGGGTCGGGGAATGGGAAGAGGTCAAGGTGGTATGGGCCGGGGAATGGGAAGAGGTCAAGGTGGTATGGGTCAAAATCCAATAAATCGGCGATCAAATAACATCGCAGGGAGAGATCCCCATATTTCGCGCCAAGGGAAGAATCGAAATGGAAACCGAAAAAAGAACAACAATACTAAGAGAGGGTAGCTTGAAAGACGCTTAAACCAACCGAAAAAAAATATAATTAAAAGACCAAAGGGATTACCATGGGAGAAAAAAACATAGAAAATGAAGGACTAAATTCAGAGGAAGACACAATTCTCCGAAAACTACAAGAGAACTTAGGAAAGAATTTGCCGCGGTTGAAAAATCAACGGGATTTATTCCGAAATAACCTGGGATATACGATCTCAAACAACCATATCACCGGTTTATGTATAAACAAGGAGTGTATTATGGATAGTTTTGAACGTGGGTTAAC
>CAZEPC010000174.1:0-7331 GCA_964513765.1 uncultured archaeon | reverse complement strand
GAGAATTTGACCGATTTTCCGGTGCCTTTAATGGATTTAAAGAATTTAAAAATATTGCTCCTGAAAAATAACTCACTCGTTTCAATACCCAAGATGATAGAACGGTTGGAGAATCTCCACCAATTACACCTGTTTAATAATTCACTTTCCGTAATTCCTGAATCGGTGGGCACCCTCTCGAAGCTTGAGACATTAAATTTGTGGATGAACAAAGTAACCCATCTCCCATCTTCCATCGGTGATCTAAAAAATCTTAAGGAACTTAACTTGAATGAAAATCAGCTTCAAGATTTACCCGAGGAAATTGGAAAGCTCCAATATCTGCAAGACCTCTCTCTTTTTGACAATGAGATCAGTCGCCTTCCAACATCTTTTGGCTTAATGTCCTCTTTGGAATCTTTAGACATCGGAAAAAATAAACTCCAAACTTTACCACAGAATATTTCAGAGTTAGAAAACTTGACATATTTGAATTTGGAAGGCAATAAACTCCATGCCATCCCCGGAACCATCTCAAAACTTAAAAATTTGGGATATTTCAACTTGGAACATAATGAAGGCATTACCGAACTCCCTAAATCCATAACCAACCTAACCGGACTATACAATTTTAATATAGAGGGTACAAGTATAGTCCATTTATCGGAATCATTAGAAAAATGGGTGGAAAAACTCAAAGATAACGGAGCAGATGTATGGAGATAGAAAGAAATGATGAGAGAGACATTCATTGTTTCATCATTCTTTCATTCGTTCATCATATTGTTTCATATATACATAGCAACAAATAAAATTGAAATATACAAAAAAATACAAATCTAAGGAGAAAAAGGAGAGATGCACAATTCTAAATCCGACAATCGAAGCCGAAAATATGAAATCATGTTGGAAGTAGGAGGGAACAGCATACAAATGAAAACTTTTGTGGATAACTCATTTGGAAATCTATTGGATGGGCTCATCGCGGAATTAAAGGACCTCCCAACTGGCTGGCGCAGTTTGGTGAAATCAATTCAAATCAATCATACTTTAGAGGGAATTGACAAACTAATCCTAAGGATCGATGGAGGGAGGATTTCAACCTTCTATTATGTTCAGGAGATGATTTCCAGATGCATTTTTGGATTTTTGACCACATTAAGCGGATGTCCAAAAGGCTTTGAGGAGTACTTCTCCACCAAAATAAATATCAAATACAGTCGACTGCACAGGGACACATAACTGCTTGCTCTTGTAAAAAATGGAAAAATAAAAATATAAAAAATAAAAATAAAAATAAATATAATCCTTGAAAAGCTCTCTTATATGGAAATGCACCAGAGGAAACTCAACGAAATCGAATATATGAATTGGACAATGGGCCAACCATTCAATATATCCATGGCCATATCGATCAAGGGGGCAATAGATCCCAAAGATATGGAAAACGCCCTGCGCAAAGTCCAGCAAAAGCATCCCATGCTTCGCGCCCAACTTTACACCGATCATAAAAAGAAACCGCATTTTATATGGGGGAAAGTTGGATCTATCCCTCTAAAAATTTTAAAGCGCAATTCCGAGGATCATTACAAGAACGTGGTGGAAAAAGAGTTTATCACCCCTTTTGAAACGGGAAAGGAATGCAAATTACCTCTCGCAAGGGCCATTTTTTTACGGGACGAAACACATTCGGATCTTGCGTTAACATTGCAACATGTTATTGCAGATGGGCTATCGATGGTGTATTTATTTCTTGATCTGTTTAGATTCTTGCGCCGGCCAAAACGGGCACCTAAAGAAAATAAAATCATGAAAAATGCCGAGAATATTCTTCCCCGTAAAATAAGAAAAAAGATGCCCCAATCTTCCTTTAAGTTCAGGATTTTACATGGAACAATACGGATCCTTGTGGGGTTTAAGCGATTATTCAGGAAGATTTTGAATCCTAAATCAGGGAAACGTAAATTAGGAAAACAAGCAGTTTCGGGATCCAGCTTTCAAACTAAGTCATGGAAATTGAGTAAAGAAAAGACCCGCAAATTGCTGAAAAAATGTAAAGAAAACGAGGTAAAGGTACATAGTGCTGTTTGTACCGCCTTTGCCTTGGATTTTTCGGAAATAAATAATCCCGTAAACTTAAGAAATCGTTTGGACCGCGATATCCGCGGAGAGGTCGGCTTGTTTGCCAGCGGGCTTATACTCAAAACAAAATATACCCAGGAAACAAACTTCTGGGACAATGCCCGTACCTATCAAAGACGCCTCACTAAGGCACTTAAATCTGATAAGGTGTTTCAAGTATTCAAAGTTTTTTCAAGGGCTGTCCCAAAATCTCGTCTCCAAAAATTTAGCCCTTTATTTGTGGAGCTCCTTAGCAACAAGCAAGCATTTGCAATTACAAATATAGGAAACTTGGATCGCATGGGCACTTTTAGGGGAAGAAATAAACGGGAAAAATACGAAATTGAAAACTTTTTCGGGGGTGTTTCCGAAACATTTGATGTAATCATGGTTACAGTCTTCACAGTAAATGCACAACTACATTTTCATCTTCATTATTATGATCCCCCCCACAACGAGGAAGAGATTGACGGCTACATAGAGAATGCAAAAAACCAATTAGAAAGAGCCTTCAATTAAACATAAGCACACTTCAACAAAGCTTTATATGAACAAATTTTTCTCAAATATATGTGAACCCGCATACAAACAAAGTACCCAAACACGTGAAAATTGATGAGGATAAGATAGAGGAGGCAACCTTGGCGCTTTTATATATTACCAGCTTCAAGGATAGTCACACTGATATGGCATGGCGCACTTGGAAGGGACATGATCGGGAAGTGATGGAACGTTTGTATCAAAAAGGGTATATCAGTAATCCCGAAAGCGAATCTAGATCGGTTAGCTTCAGTAAAAAGGGATTTAAAAAGGCAGAAAAACTCTTCAGCAAGTATTTCAAAAAAAAGGAAGACAGAAAAGTGGTGAAAAATAAGATTTCCCACGATTAAACCTTCCCGCCTTGTATCTTTTTCTGATTTTGAAAAAAAATGATCTGAATGACAGCTCCGTCAGAGAATACTATTTTCGACCACAAATTACATGAAAGAAAATAAAAAATCCAATAGGTTTAAATATCCTAATCGATAATTAAAGCTCGGATAGGGGCTCTGATTTTATCTAGCCGCACTTTTTTGTGAGGTTAGATATTATTCATTACGCATTTTGCGTTTACCCTCTTTTTATTTTTACAAACAGCTCCTATCCACTTCCTTATTAAACAAAAATGGAATAAAGATCAAATTTGCCCATCGTAAAGTCAATTTTGAGAATTTTCAGTAAGCAACAGGATTCTTCAGAGGCAATCAAAATGAAAAAATGAAAAAATCCCCCCTCTCACCGCTTTTAATAGCCCAATTCATCCAGCATACGGATAATATCGTCTCTGGTATAGGGTTTAGGAAGAAAATAATCAAGTAATCCCCCTAAATGCTTTGAGATTAAAGATTCATCCGAATCCTCCATACTATAGCCAGAAGACAGCACCAAAGGAATTTTTTCATCTAATTTTTGAATTTCCTTGGCCACTTGGATCCCTCCCATATGCCCAGGTATAGTTAAATCCATTATAATAAAATCGGGTATTTTTTCCGTAGATGATGAGTATTTTTTTTTCAGATTTTCCAGGAGGTGCTCTCCTTTTGAAAAAGTTTTTGTTTGAAAACCCAGCCGACCCAGAAGTTTGGAGAGAATGAGTAAAATATTTTCTTCATCGTCTAAAATGTATACTTGGCCTTGATATTCTTTTTTCTTGGGAGCATTCTTTTTTGGGGCAACGTGTGCCCCCTTAATGGCGGGGAGGTAAATATGGAATGTGGTGCCCCGTCCAACTTCGCTTTCAAATCCCAAATATCCATCATGCTTTGTGATAATTGAATAAGAAATCGGCAGTCCCAAACCGGTACCCTCGCTTTTTGTGGAAAAATAGGGCTCGAATAGTTTATCTTGTAGTTCCTTTGGAATTCCAACACCGTTATCCCTTACCGAAATATGTACATAGGGACCTGACTTGGAGATATTAGGGGGTATATCCGGATCCAATTCATTCTGTGCTTTAATAAAAATGAGACCTCGTTTTCCTTTTTGCATTGCCTCATCTGCATTAATAATTAAGTTTTGTATGACTTGGGAGATTTGGTTCTCATCGGCTTTGATGGCGGAAAGATCATCGGAGATTTCAAACTTTAATCGGGATTTTCTTCCCCGAATGGAGAATCTCGCAGTATCTTTTATAATCTGGCCAAGTTCAGTGAGCTTCTTTTTAACAGTTTGTCTATTTCTTGAGAATGAGAGAAGCTGATTTGTGAGGTTCCTGGCTTGGAGTGCCGCATCCTTGGCCTCCTTGATACAATCCGCGAGGCCGTCCGACAACCCCTCTTCCATCTTAAGTACCTCAAGATTCCCCAAAATCGCGGTGAGCAGATTATTAAAATCATGGGCTATCCCGCCAGCCAAGATTTGGATGGATTTTATTTTTTGTTGGCGGATGAGAGAATCTTGGGCCTTTTCAAGCCTGGAGTATTGTTGTTTTTGGGATTTAATCGCTGCAATGAGAATATTGGAAATGACCAAGGAGGCGGCAAAACAGATAACCAAAAATGGGAGCAAAACAGTAATATTATTCACATAGGCCACCTCTTTTTCGGGGTCGATCTCCTGGAACCAGCTAAAGATACCAAGAGAGGTATAAATCAAAATCGCAATAAGATTTACCAGGAAGACTAATATTCCAAATTTTTCATTTGTCATTATACCTGTAATGATAATTATCAATCCTAAAAACATAGCCAGGTAGGCGGATCTAGAATTCAGACATTGAAGTAGAATGGCAATATTGCTTCCTATAAGCTGAATAGATACACCAGTAAGATATTTACCATTGTAATTTAGAATAAGGACCAGGCCCGACATAATCCCTATAACAAGGGAGAAAATCCAATAATTGGATTGGGAGATAAATCCAATAATAAAAGACCCAAATCCACCCAAAAGAGTAGAGAATGCGAACCAATTTAATATCACCTTTCTGTAGTGATCAATATCAGCATTCTTCTTGAAACGAAAAACATTCATCTCTAATATTAAAGAGTTCATTCATCCCTAAATTGCTTTTGTGAAAAAACATAATCCGAAGATTATCAAAAGAGAGTAAAAAAATTGGATTTAGAAGGCCCAACTATAGAGTATAGGTTTTAGTGTTGAATGACCGATAATCTATAGGAGACTCAAAAAGATGAAATATATTCTTAAACAAATATGGAAGAACAATAAAATGAATCAAAAACACATACATAAAAAACTGGAACTTAGTTTACATACTTAGGGGATCGATATGGAATTGTAACTTTTTCTATATTCTATAATAATTTTTTTATATATATAGTAATAAATTATAAAATATAATCAACAAATTTCAAAATGTTTGTGAAAAAAATAACAAAATGTACAAATTTACAAAATTTGTATGTATAAAAATTACTTCAAATCTCAATCCTTTCAAACATTCAAAGAAAAAAAAGAGAATAGAAAAGACACAAAACCCACAGAATTTTAAAAGCATTCAATCAAAAATAAGGACATAAGGTGTTAATTTCTAGCTTTATTTGAAAAAAAAGTATTATCGCGTTATCCCCCAATTTATAATAAGCAAAAGTTCCAAAATTAATGGCAATTAAAAATAGTACCTCGGGAGGAACGATAAATGGATCCAAATAAGAGTAAGAATACTACAAATCATAGCTGGGATTTGGATGATTATTATAAAAAGATTTTCGAGAATATGATAAACGCATCCATCTACAACAAAATAGTACTCAATAGAAACGGAGAGCCAATTGATTTTATTATCTTAGATGTGAACAAAAAGTTTTTAGAGTTAGCGGGGTGTAAAAAAGAAGAGGTTGTAGGATCCCATGCGATGAAAATGTTTCCAAATATCTCCAAGGAGCCAGGTAAATGGGCACAAAGGTTTGGCGAGGTAGCCTTAAAAAAAGCAAATTTCCAAACAGAAGCATATTTTCACCCTCTTAAAAGATGGACCCATGTCAAGGCTTTTTCCCCCAAAGAGAAATATTTTGTGGCTATTTTTGAGGATATTTCCCAAAAACATGAAACAGAAAAACATTTAGAGATTCGGCAGAAATATGAATCTATAACACTCCTAGCCGGTGGTTTAGTGCATGATTTCAGAAATATGTTAGGATCTATCATTGGAAGCTTGGAACTAATTCAATTTGAGGAATCAAACTTGAGTGCTTTCCAGAAAGATTTATTAGATAATATTAAAGAAGCTGCCGAAAAGGCTACTTCTTTATCCGAACAATTATTGTCTTTTTCAAGTAATGGAGTAGAATCGAAAAAACGAATACAAATCGCAAATATTTTGAAAAAATCGGTGAAAATTACCCTCCCAGGAACCAAATCTGTAGCAGAGATAAGGATCGGAGATAGAAATGTGACTTGCTTCGGGAACGATTCTCAACTTTACCAAGTATTTAGCAATTTGTTATTGAATGCTGCTCAATCAATGCCCAAAGGAGGAACCATTCATATTCGGCTCACTAAGTTTTTCTCGAGCAAAGAAAACTGCACAAAGATCTTAAAAAACGCCTACATGAAAAATGGGACACTTTCTCAGAATAAAAAATATGCACACATAGTGATTGAAGATCAGGGGAAAGGAATTTCACAAAAAAAGATCAAAACAATTTTTGAACCGTTCTTTACCACAAAAAAGCAAGGTACAGGGCTGGGCCTTCATGTATCCAATTCAATAATCCGAGGCCACAACGGAAAAATGGCAGTACAATCTAAACCCAATCAAGGAACCAAATTTCACATCTTTTTGCCCTTGCTTGAAAAAAATATTAAAGGCAAAATGCAACATGGGGTTATTCCAGCCCAAAAAAAGTTAGAAAAGTTTGATGGGAAGATTTTACTTTTAGAGGATGATGAATACCTGTCCTTAACTATTGCAAAACAACTTTTTGCCTTGGGATTTAACGTCATCTCTACCCACAATTCATCATCCGCAATGCAAGAATTCAAATATGGGAAGCCATTTGATTTGGTTATCTTGGACCTCATTATCCCCGGTGAAGAAGGGGGAATTCAGACCTTCAAAGAATTCAAAAAAATTGATCCGAATATCAAAGCAATATTGTCATCTGGATCTATTACAAAAGAAATGGAAAAGAAATATAATATAATTCTTAAAACTCCTTTTAGAAGATCTTTCAAAAACCTCGACAAACAAACTCAAAAAATAGTTATGAAAAAAATAAAATCCCTTT
>CAZEPC010000173.1:0-9267 GCA_964513765.1 uncultured archaeon | reverse complement strand
CGTCAATTTCCATATTCCAATTGCCGTCTTTCCAACTTCGGATTTTTCCTGTGTTGGTCGAAACGATATCGACACTCGCACCGTTTTCTTTCAACATGTTCATAGGCGATACTAATTCTGATTCTTCAAAGCCATCAGTTGCGAGGATGGCGACTCTTTTGTTTTCTATCTTGTCCGATGGTGGGTTCATCAAATATAAGAATGTCTGGATCCCGGCATAAAATAGTTGCTAAAGATGCTTTCTTTTTTTGTCCCCCTGAAATATGAAAAGGGGATCGATCCTTGAGGGAAGATAAATCAAGTTGATGTAATGTTTTTTCAATCCTTTTTTGTGCTTCTTGTGCCTCTAATTTAAGACTTTTTAGAGAAAACTCCATTTCTTCCATAATTGAATTAAGGAATAATTGATGCTCTGGATTTTGAAACATAAGCCCGATTTTTTTTGCTAATTCATATACAGGTTTTCCAATCGAATCTTTTCCTTGAATTTTTATATTTCCCGTTTGAGGAGTTAAAAGACCTAAAATACACTTTATTAACGTTGATTTCCCAGCTCCATTTTTTCCAATAATTCCGATAATTTCGCCCTTTTGGATAGAGAATGAGACATCATCTAAAACTTTCTCTGCTAGATCATTATTGTGTATTTTGGATTCATACGAAAAGTTCACCCCGTGGAAAGAGATTTCTGGCCTTTTGCTGCTATTATCGACCATAGATTCTTGGGAAATATTTCCAAATCTCTCGGGTTTCTTTTCTTTTTCTAGGTTTCCCTTTTGTTTCTCTTTTGGCTCCTCAACACATCTATGAATTACTTTCTGAAATAACCTTTTCTGGTCTTCCAATGCAAGAGGTATATCCTCTTCAAAATATCCTTCCTTCTTTTTACCAAATAACCAATACAATAATGGTGGAATATCTAAATCCTTCTGATAAAAAAGGGCTTGATTTATGGCGTTCTCTGCATTTTCATGCAGAATAATTTCCCCATTTTCAATAAGAATAATTTCATCCAAAAGATGAATAACGTATTCTATTCGATGTTCTGAAATAATAAGGGTTTTTCCATATTCTTTTTGTAATTTCTTAAGTATTTGAACTATTTCATGAGCAGTTTTAGGATCTAAATTAGAGAGGGGTTCATCGAAAACTAAAATGTCGGGATTTAGCGCTAAAATTGAGGCAATTGCAACTTTTTGTTGTTCTCCCCCACTGAGTTCATATGGTGCTTTATGCATAATGCCCCTAAGATCGATCATTCTAAAAGCTTCAGTTAGTCTATGTTTTATTTTCTCTCGTTTGAAACCCAAATTCTCCAATGCAAATGTAAGTTCCCTTTCTACATTCATAGTGAATAATTGATTCTCTGGATTTTGGAAAACAGTTCCTACATAACGGGATATTTTTGCGGGTCCATTTTCCTCCACAGTATCTTTTTCATTAACTTTCATATATCCATAAAATTTTCCATGATAGAAATGTGGGATTAAGCCATTTATACTCCTAATGAGTGAAGTTTTCCCGGATCCGGTTGGCCCACATAGTAGAACCATTTTACCAGGTTTCAAATCTAAGTTTATTCTTTTAAGTGCCCTAAAATCAGTTTCTTTATATTGGAATGATACATTTTCTGCAGAAACCACATATTTGGCCATTTTAAAAGATCATCTCTTTGAATTATCAAGTTCAATTTATTTCTTCTGATTTGAGAAAAAAGCTCTTAACTCACTTAAAATTTTTCGTTCTATTGATTCAATATCTTTCTTTTTTTTAGTCTTCCCATGACAACCTGCCGCCCCTCGATGTCCCCCACCAGAGCCATTGAATTTTATGCCCACAGATTCCATGATTTTCCCCAAATCAATATTTGTTTCTGCTAGAATTTTGCTCTTTGCACGGGAAGAAATATGAAATTCTTTTTTCTCTTTATTCGTAAAGGATACTACAAAGCTAAGTGAAGCACCCAATCTAACCAAGCTTTTTGAAGCACTTGCCCCAAAAGAAGAAACATGGCTAAAAACAACGATCCAATCGTTAAAATAATGAAGGTTCTGAACGCGCATAGCCGCTTTTAATTGGGCAATTCTTTCTAATCTGGGTTTTTCTGTGATTAAAAGTTTCTTTATCTCCCATAAATCAATATTTGATTGGACTTCCAGAATAAAATTTACTAATTTGAGTGTTTTGTTATCCGCATATTTGAGATTCCCTGTGTCGGTCATAATGCCCATTAATAAAAGAGAATGAAGTCGATATTTTTCTTTATCAGATAAGATTTGCTCTAGACTTATTTTTTTTTTATTTTCCATGTATATAGTGGTAATTATTTCACTGGCAGAAGCATAGTCAGGGTTAATATATATAAGTGCTTTTTGTTTGTGTTTGAAATTTAGATCTATTTTTTGTTTTGAATGATGGTCGAGGAGAACTATATGGTTTATTTTTGATTCTTTTTCCTTTTTCTCTGGAATTATCTCGCCTTTCTCCTTGAAATTTTTAATCGTTGAGCCCTTATAAAAGTCATGAAATAAATCTTTGGGTAAATCGGTGATCATAGGATTTGAAGTATCTACTAATATACAAATTCCAATTTCTTCTGGGAATTCTTTTTTATAATTTGAAAAATCAAATTCTTTCGCAATTTTCATTGTTAATTTATTCATACTGGGGATAACTACAGAGATTTTATCTTTAAAAGAGGAATTGATCGATCGTAAAATTCGCGATAAAAATATAGCGGATGCAAATCCATCGATGTCTACATTTGTGTGGCTGGATATTACAATGTCTTTCGTAGTATTATTACAAAGATCTAATAATTTAGAAAAAAAATTTTTTGTGTTTGATGCAATCATTTTCGGTTATTATTGGTTTGATTTATTCATTATATTTTTAATTTTATTTGTAAGATCCTCATATTGCTTCTTTAACCGCTCTTCTTGCATATTAAGACTTTTAAGTCGCATTTCGAGTGATTCTTTCTCTTCTTTTGTCTCTTCCAAAACTTTTTCTTGGTTTGATTTGATGAAAATTCCACCAATACTCCGATATACATTTGCATCTGAGCCGCCCTTTTCGAGCTCCTCAATTGCGAAATCTGTTTGTTTCATTTTAGATTCCATTTGTGCCCTCTGTTTTGTTATTGCATCAAGACTCTGGGCAACTTGTTGATAACGAACCATCTGTTGTTGATCTGCTTGACTTAGATTTCTTGGATCAAATGCCATATTTATATAAAAATATATAGAGCTTAATGAATTTTATACATATATAAAGAACAAAGCACAAAATCCACCTAATTGAGGTATATAAAAAATGCTCTTATGGGAAGTAATCTTTTTAAAAAAAACACCTGATGAACAGAAAATAATGTTCTCTAGAAAATACGAAGATGGAAAACCCTTGGAGGGCGATTCCTTAGATAAAGGGAAGGAAATTTTTATAAATTATATCTCACTTTTTCCCGCCAAAGATATTCAAAGAATTTCACTAGGATTGCGTCAAAATCTTCTTTATTCTTTTTATTACATTGATAAAAGTTATTTTGATGAAGGATTTCTTGGTGCTTTTGGTTGTGCCGAATATAATACACAAAAGCCCTATGATTGGCCAGAGGTGGAGCTTGTTGCAAGCTATATCTATTCAGAATATTTCAAGAGGTTGCAAGAGGGACGCTTGAACTCGCCCGATGGGGCCCAAGAATATATAGATTGGATGGATAAACAAATCGCTGAATATTATCAAGATTTTATTCAAGCTAAGGAAGAATATTATCAGGCTCAGCAGAAAGAAACTAAAAATTCCTTGGTAAACACTTTTCAAGATATTGCCTCTAAAGCCGATGAAGGAAAAGGAAAAAAGCGACGCTTTCGCGCTAAAAAGTCGGATGTGGAAGCAGAAAGCATTGAAGAGGATTCAGAATCTGCAATATTAAAGGAAATCGATGTTTCGGATGAAGTTATTACCGAAGATGAGCAATATTGGCTTAAATTGGAAAGGTATTTCTCCATCATGATGTTGAATTCATTTGGTACTCCCTTAACCGATGTTTTGATTTTTAAAAACGGTCATCAAATCCAAGATGAATCTGAAGAAAAATGTGAAAGGCATATCTTAGAAAGTATGACTTATTCCGTTTTAAATTCATTTGTGGGAAAACAAAAATTAAATCTAAAAAGTATGAAGGTCCGGAAGCCCTGTGAAGAGGGTTTTGAATTTGTATTGTTTCATACTCTTAAAATTTCAGGACAATCATATCTCATAATGATGACCGTAGAAAATTATGATCCGGAAAAGCAGATTTACATTGGTTCTTTAAAAGATAGTGAAGAAGATTATCTTCTTACCCAAATTGCAAGAGAAATAAAAAGTCATGAAGAATGGTTTGATGAGGAAGGTTCATTAGTAGATAAGGAATATAAAAAAGAGCTAGAATCCTTGTTTTACCGAAACATCAAAAAGTTATTTATCTAAAAGTACTCTTTCTCATCTATCGGATGAGAGGTCTGTCTTTTTGTCTATGTCCTGCTTTATTCATCATATGTCCTAAAGCTCTAATACTCTCCCGACTTTTACTAATAAGGTTTACGGTAAGTCCGTTTTAGGCCGTATTTTGAGAGATCATTTTTTACCTTTGTTCTTGTCCTTAAAAATCTCCATATTTGGCAATCGATGCTTTAGATTCAGATACTTCCACAATTATCGGAAAATCAGGGAATTCTTCCTTTATAAAATCATATATGTACTTGGAAATCAATTCTGCCGTGGTTGCTTTAAGTGGCAAGATTATCACATCTGATTTTGGAAATTCGTAATGTTTTTGCTTCATATTCACCAATATTTGCCCCGATTTCTCTTCTATCTCAATATCATTACTTTTTCCCGGAATAAGTACATGATGGTCCATCTTCTCGGTAATTTTTCGGAGGCGTTGTTTTAAATCGAAGAAATCAACTACAAAATAATCCTTATTTAATGGTCCAGTTAATTCTACAGATACATTATAGTTGTGCCCATGAATTCTTGAACACTTATTATGATCCACTAAAAAGTGTGAGGCTGAAAACCGGGATTTTGCATCTTCAATCCGAACGTGATATGATGTCATATATAATTCCTCTCTTTTTTTCTATAAAAATGTGTGCATTTTAATTTGTTTGATATTGTAGAGGATCTTCTATTCCGTTTATTTCAAAAGCCTCCAAACGTTCAACGCAGCTGCCGCACTTTCCACATGCTTTCTGCTTTCCTTTATAACACGTCCATGTCAAGCTATAATCTACACCTAAATCAATCCCTTCTTTGACGATATCCCCTTTGCTGTAATTCTGAAAGGGGGCAATAATTTTTATGGGGTAATAATGGCAGACTTCTGCGACTTTCCGCATTTTCTCGATAAACACGGGTCGGCAGTCGGGATAAATTGCATGATCGCCCGCATGGGCACCATAATATACGGAATCGGCTTTAATTGAAATGGCATACCCAATGGCCAAACTCAACATAATCATATTTCTATTGGGTACTACGGTACTTTTCATACTCTCTTCCTCGTAATGTCCATCGGGTATCTTTTCTCGGGATGTCAATGAACTCTCACCAAAAAGTCCCGCATGTGCAATTGAAGAAATATCTATAATTTTATGGGGTACCTCCAGTTTTTTCGTGGTTTTTTTGGCGAATTCAAGCTCTTTTGAATGCTTTTGTCCGTAATTAAATGATATTGCATATATTTCATAATCTTGCTCTAATAGTGAATATAAGAGAGTGGTACTGTCCATCCCCCCCGAGAGAATTATGACTTTCTTTTGATGATTTAATTCTGTTTCTTTTTTATTCATAATAATTTTCCTCATTTATTTTATGTGATAATATTTATGGAGCTGGAATCCCAATCTTAAATGATCGTTTTTCATAACTAAACTAATCGCTTTTTCTGTGCTCCATTGTAAATCTTGCCAATTAGGTTGAAGCCAAATTGGAATTTGATAATGATATTTTTTAGGAATAATTTCTGGTTTAAATTCCCGATCTACAACGTATTTTAGTTCATTGGGCACACATTCTATTCTATATCCAGATTCTGGTTTAGGGGAACAAGTAATCCAATCAATTCCTGTATCGTTCGCAATTTGATTGGTACCATTGGTCTCTACGCATATTTTTTTTAAATTATCACATTTGTCCTTAATCTGATTGCAGAGTGGTTTTAAATCATAAAGTGTGGGCTCTCCGCCCGTTATAATGACATATCTCCTCTTGATCTTCGAGATGATATCTTGTATTGGTTGGTATTGCTCTTTTTTAACTTCCCATGTTTTTTTAGTATCACACCAATCACAATGGAGATTACATCCTGTAAGGCGTATGAAGGTCCCTGGAAGTCCAACATGAAAACCCTCTCCTTGCACAGAATCAAATATCTCAAAAATTGGGTAAGTGTTCCCCATATTCTCGGTAATTTGCCATATTATTAATTTTTATTTAAAATTATGATTTTCAATTAATTGAAGCCTCCCCGTCCTAAAGAACGAGGATTCCTACGAGTCCTCTAAACTTTAGCTGGCGAGCATAACTTAGGACTGTGTGTCGTAAAAAACCCTTTCCATTGATGCAGAAAGGATTCCTCCTTCAAAGAGGGTTGATGCGATAGGTCATCGGATATGAGAAACTTGACCATAATATTAAGAGCAGAATTTAAGTCTCTATCCATCTGATGACCACAATCGCAAGTGGTATCACGCTCAGACAATTTAAGCTTTACTATTTCTCCACATTTGGCACACGTCTGTGTGGTGTAAGACTCGTCAATTCTCATTACTCTTTTGTCTATTTTTTGTGCTTTATAGGTCAAGAATTAGACAAATTTTCCCAACGAACCCGTGTTTTGTATCGAATAGTTCAGGGTTTTATTTGCTTTGTTTTGTCTGGGTGATGTGGTGTTTTTTTCTATTTACCCATCGTTTTTACATTAAGATCTCCCACGATGATCGTGTTAGCTCTTGTTTTCTCCACAATTTATGTGGAAATCTTGTGTTGAAAATCTTTCAATTGATTGGCCCATTTCATCTTCATTTTAAAGAATGTACGATGCTATCTTTTCCATCTTCGTGAATATTTCTTGCAATCTCCATATTTAAATGTATGTGCGAAATTCATCCCCTCCCTAAAGGGATAAGGACTTCTTTCGTATTTCGTTAAAAAAATTTGATAAAATTTATTTTGTTGAACAAGAGATAGAATATTATGCCAAGAAAAAAAAAGAGAGTAAAAAAATGGAAACTTGCCAGAAAAAATGAATATGAACGCAATATCCATATTACTTTTAACGCGAATGAAAAATCCCGGATTACAGACCCTATTTTGGATGAAGAACCTGATGAGATTTATGTCTTTCTCTATTATAATCCAGAAACCAATACAGAAGACCAAAATATGGAATTCTTCCAAGCTAATAAAGAGGTTATTCAAAAAGAATTACCCGATACCCAGATTTTTACCCAAAAAGTCAACTTTGTGGATTATGTAGATGTAGTAAGGAAATTAACAGATGTAATTTATACCAAGGAGAATATTGATAACAAAACCCGGGTTACAATTAATTTATTGGGGGCGAAAATGAGTGCCATTGCGGTTGTGGAATTAACGCGCATATGGTACAGGCTGTATCAAAAATCTGAATCAATTAATTTATTTCCCCGATATATATACTCAAAAGATTTTCAAGAAGAGCGTTCTGAGGGTGCGCATGTTGGGAAAATGATATGTGTTGAATTTCCAAATCATTCGGTCATTCTTCCCGATTTGGATCTGTTGCAAGTATTGTATTTGTATGAATATAAACGGAATAACGATCAATTTGGCCATGAGAGGGAATGGGTGAGAAGAAAAGATTTGGAAGATATCATTCAAGATTCTATTCTTCGTGAGGAGATTGGTGATGAAAATCCCAGACAAAAAATGGATCTTAAATTTATTAGACCTCTTAAGAATCTGGGTTTGATTACTAAACAAAAAAAAGGTGGGGATTATAGAATATATCTTACAAAAGAAGGGAAAAAATACGTCAATCTCGTTCTTCTATTTTTAAAACCAATGTTTGAAAGAGAGGGTCTTGTAGAATGGATCGATCCCATTAAAAAGTCTCTTTACAAAATTCAAGATACAGAACTCGAGGAAAACAAATCCCAAAATAAAGTTCATATCGTATTCAATAAAAAGGAAGAGAAGAGGATAACCGATCCCATTTTAGAGGAAAGGCCCGATATCGTGCATTATTTTGATTTTAAACAAGGAAGAAGAAAAGATAAATATCCTGGATATATGGAGAAGAATCTGGCCCTAATTCAGACTCAATTGCCCGAATGTGAGATTATTAAGGATTCTCTTAGCTATGTGAATTATTTTAAAATCGTTTCAAATATCGCCAGAATCATTAAATTTTGTATTGATAAAGATGAACCCATCCTTATTAGTATTAATTTAGGCACCGGTTCAAAATTACTTGCCATTGCCGTCATTAGTGCCTATCGATACTGGTTTAAGTTATTGGAGATGAATACAAAAGTTCGATTAAATATCATCTACCCTTATGGTCCTAATTATAATCCAGAACGAGATGGTGCCACCCATACTGGAGATATGGAGATGTCCTATTTGCCGGACCTAGAGATAAAACCACCAAAGAAAGAGTTAATTCAAGCTATTTTGCTTATTTATGAAATTTTCACGACTAACCCCTCTAAAATGAATAATAGAACCTTTCTCCAACCAGAGCTGGAGGAAGAAATGTATGAAAATGAAATACTTTCAATCGATGAAAAATCTTGTAAAAAAGATTCCAAAAAGTCCGCTAAATCAGTTAATCTTAACAATAAAATCATCAAACCAATGCTAAACTGGAAGTTTTTAGAAAGAGGTGATAAAGAGGGTAGGATGAACAGGTTTTATGCTACTGATAATTGGGAAGATGTTTATAATGTATTTAGGTTCTTCAAGGATATACTTATTGAAAGTTAAAGAAAGTTAAAAAAGGATCCTTTAGGTTTTAGGATTTAATGATCTTTTTTTGTAATCCCCAAATATTCAATATTCGAAAATTTTTTTTTCCATTATCTCATTTTTTATTGTAGAAGAAAAGATTTTGTCTATCATAGAATGAGAAAAGCAGAAAAAAATAGGATTGGAATAAGATGAGCAGCCAAGCAATTGTGCCCAAGGAGGATTTGATTAAATCGGCGGAAAAGGAGTTGAAAAGAAAGAGCTATT
>CAZEPC010000172.1:0-9298 GCA_964513765.1 uncultured archaeon | reverse complement strand
AGGTTAAAGAAAGTGGAGGGAACCACGTTGTTTGTAAAGGGATTGGATGCCATAGATGGTACTCCCGTATTGGATATCAAGATGGCCTTTTAAAATAGAAAATAATAAGAAAAAATATAAAATGAAGCAAGGAGAAAATCGAAATGCACGCAAATTGCGATACCATTATAGCACTGGGCAACGCCACCAAAAGCGGTAAGGTGTTATTCGGTAAAAACTCAGACAGAGAACCCGATGAGGCTCAAAACCTGGTAATAGTCCCACGAACAAAACAAGATAACCCAACGGTGAAATGTACCTACATAGAAATACCTCAGATAAAGGAAACCAATAGAATTCTCCTCAGCAAACCGTTTTGGATCTGGGGGTCAGAAATGGGTGCAAATGAACACGGAGTTATTATCGGAAACGAGGCTTTATTTACGAAAGTGAAGCAAACGGAGGAAGAAAAACAAGGAAAGCTTATCGGAATGGACCTTTTAAGATTGGCTCTGGAAAGAGCCGAATCCGCCAAGGAAGCCCTTAACACAATCATAAACCTCCTCGAAGAATTCGGGCAAGGAGGTAATTGCGGTTACCGGCACAAATTTTATTATATGAATGGCTTTATCATTGCTGACCGGGAGGAGGCATATGTATTGGAAACGGTAAGAAAAGAATGGGCATGGAAAAAAGTGAAGGACGTTTGGAGTATATCCAATATTATTTCCTTGCAAGATGATTATGATCAATGTTCCCAAGGATTAATCGAAACCGCCATTCAAGAGGGGTGGTGTTCCTCGAAGGAAGATTTCAATTTTAGGGAATGCTATTCGAACAAATTGATCACATGGGGAGCTGCCGGAAAAGAAAGAATGGAAACCACCCGGAATTACCTCCAAGATAAAACGGGAACATTAGAGGTTAAAGATTTCATCAACATCCTCCGCTCTCATGCATATCCAAACAATGAAAATTGGAGAGTCGATAAGGGAATAAAGGGAACGGTATGTATGCACGCGGGAAACACCATTACCCGGCCGGACCAAACAACATGCTCATTAATTGGATTATTAGACAAAGCTCACCTAGAAGAAGAGCAAGTAGGAAAGGGAATACACAAATACAGAGATTTATTCCTTACGACGGGTGCATCAAACCCTTGTCTCACACCCTACTTCCCAATATTCACCGATAAGACGGATCTTCCGAAAGAATATCGAAAAGGAGGGAAAAAATTTAATCCAGAATCATACTGGTGGAAATTAGAGAAAATCCATCGAAAAGCGATTTTTAGTTATAAAAAAGCAAAAGAAAAGCTCGAGGTTGACCTCCAAAAATATGAACGGAGCTTGTTGGAATTTCTTAACAAGAAGATATCAAATAACCAGCAGATCACGCAAAAAGAGATTGATCAGAAATTTCAGAAAGCACTTACCTTATCCACAGATTGGTGGAATAAGATCAAGGGATTTAAGACCGATGTGAAATGGATTACGGGTTTCATCTTTCGCAGATTTTGGGAAAATTACAACAAAAGAAACAGTATTCATTTCCGCTAAAGCCCCCTTTTAGGATCATTAGAGGGGCGAGGGAATTTAAAACCTATGTTTGGTGATATGTTTCATCACATGATGTGTATCTCTTATATAGGCGTAGATCTTATATAGTTATAATGGCCAATCCTATGCTTTATATTACAAATAATACATTTTTTCACATTCTTTTGAACTCCCTGGAGGCCTATCCTCATGAAGCAACCGGAGAACTATTTGGTTTCAGACACAATGAACCGGACACCGTAGATTATGAAATCACACAGGCAGTACCCCAAATACAGGCCAAGTTTCGTGGAACGAGGGAATTTCAAGAGAAATATCCACCTAAGTTCCGATTAAAAGACAGTCAAATAAAACTTTTTGGGTATGTTGATCTGGGCGGATTCCATTCACATCCTGATGATGATGCAGAAATTAGCGAAGATGATAGGAAATACCTCAAATCTGGCGGAATTGATTTTATCGAAGTGATTATTGGGATCGAGGAGAAAAAAAAGTTTGATGAAGATGATCTTATTTGGAACATCTATGAAGATGATAAGGTGCTTGAGGGGATGTTTGCCTTGGGAGATAAAGCATATTTAATTACCATGCGGGCATACATCTTCCATGAAAACGAGGTACAAAACCTTGATTTACGATGTGAGTTCATTGAAGTAATCGAAAAGTTAAATAAATACGGATTCACGAATCTGCAAACAATTGGAGAGTTATATCGCTACGGAAAGTCTATTAAGAAGGACGATTATGAGATTTACAACCTCTTATGCCAATTAGAGGAGAACATCGATGAAAAAAAGAGCAAGATTAAGAAAATTGTGAAAGAACTTTATAACTATCTCCATGAGAAATAAACTAATCCTCTTGGGCAAATCTGGTTTTTAATTCGGCAAGTTCTTCTCCACTAAGCGGAACCGCATCTCCATGCTTGGTTTTGGAAACGAAGAAATAGCCAAGAATTAAACCCATAAGATAATAGGGAAAAAGGGCATTCCATTGGTTCCCTCCCACTTCACGAATGATCCAATAGATTGAACTCATAATTAAGGGGGATATGATACTTCCGAGGGCTGAAACCATATAATATACACCTGTATAGGCCCCCACTTTATTTTTTGGGGAAAGCTGCCACACCACGGGGAGGGCATTAATATGAGTAAAACCGTAGCCAATTCCGGCAATTGAAAGTAAAAGCATGATTGGAAGAAGATCGATGAAAGTAATTGTCCGGGTTTCTAAAATAGACCGCGTGAGAGGAGCGACGATGATTATGCCCACCGTGCATAATGCGGTGATCACTAATCCTACTTTCATAATTTTGAGTCGGCCATATTTTTCTGCAAGGCTGCCCGCGGGGATGGCGGTTATTATCAGCATAACCGGCATAATGGCCAATAAAAGTCCGGCAGTCCCTTCTTCAATTTGAAAATAGCTGGTGGCATATCGCCCAAAAGAAAACTCCAATGCATTAAATCCGAATAAATAAAAGAAAACAGCCAGCAAGATATAGAGCGCGGATTTATCTTCATCCTTCAAGATTTTATGCCAGTCATCAAAAAACCCTTTTTTCTGGTTTTTCTGTGTTTCTGGTTTATCCGAGGGCATTGTGCCATTAGAGATAATTTCTTGGGAATAAATATCTATCTCTATGGGAGATTCGGCAATTTCCCAAAAATTTTTTCCCGTCTTAACCTCCTCAACATTACGAATAAATAACAGCAAAGAAATAAGCATTATAATTCCCGTAAAGAAAAAACCCCAAAAATCCACCCAGAAGAAATCTTGAGTTGCGTACACGCCAGTCTCAACGGGAGTAGAATGGGGCATCGCCTCGGCCATGGAAGGAATAAGCATTCCTACAACTACCCCAAAACCACCCATGAGACTTATATATGAATTTGAGCGACTCAGAATGGAAGGAGGAGTCTTATCGGGTAAAACGCTCATGACGGGAGGACGATAAAATGCCATGGCCAAATTAAATACCACAATAATACCAATAAAAAGACCAACCACCCCGCTAAAGGGAAGGATAAAAAGACAGAAAACGGCAACTGGAATTCCGATCATCACAAAGGGTTTTCTCCTGCCATATTTGGAACGCATACGATCTGAAAGTTGGCCAAAATAGGGTTGCAAAAGAATTGCAATAATATTATCTAAAGTCATTAAGGCCCCGCCAATAACCTCCATAAAGCTTCCCGAACCAAGCATACCAACTCGATTCCACTCGCCCGATTCTAAACCGGTGATCCCGTTAAGTATAATGGGAACTTTAAAGTTATAAAAACTCCAAGCTACCATACAGCTGAAAAACCCAAAGCCCATCAAAAGAGTATTTTTCACATCAATCTTGAGTTTGATATCTTCTTTGCCTTTCTGTGTTTTCAGAGAATCGTTATTTTCATCTTTCTTGGTATTTTTTGGTCTTTTCGCATTCATATTTTTAGCACTTGAGAAATATAATTGCTAATCGGATTTGAAGATTATTGACAAGTTTTGGAAGATTGTTGAGAGGACTTTTAAATTAATAGCTCAAAGAGGATTCAAAAATGATTGTGAATTTGAGGGATACATGAAAAAAATGGATCATATTTCCGAAAAGCTCGACCGGTTTTTTTCGAGATATTGGATAATTTGGACACTTTATTTTATCATCCCTCAATTTATCACGGATGGAATATTTCAGAAGAATGGATATCTCCTTTCATATACGGGGTATCATTGGATTTTACATATATTCTTGCTTCTTAGCGGAATCTTGGTCAGTTATTTGTATCGACACCCACTTGTCAAGGGGATTTCAATTGTACTTTTTATTTTCGAGGGTTACATGTATTTTCGGTATTTACTGCCTGAGATTAGCTATTTTAACCCCTACATATTCATCTTGAATATTATTGCGGTCATTCCTTTAATGTTTTCTGTTCTTTGGATCCTTGTGAGGAGTGGCTATGCGATAATTTCGGGTATTAATAAAAGGGAAGGAGGAAAATCCCTGAAACGCCTGGGAAATAAAATTACAGAGAAAAAACCAATTCTAGGTATCGGAATAATTTTCCTCGTATGTGCCATCCTGCTTCCCATCTCCAACAGGGGAGTTGGGAACAAGTTTATAGTGAAGGATGAAGGCAACCAAATCAACAGGGTGGGGTTTTGGAACTACGGATATCGTGAGATGTACCCCGAAAATTACACTAGTGCCGATGCCATTGAGGAACTCGAGCAATTGAGAGATATGAATGCATTTTTAATCATTCAAATCCATGCCGCTTACTTGGAAAGGCAAGATATGAACAACAGATACACCGAAATGATTCACATTTTTGAATCCTATGATATCGAAGTCTTATTTAATGCAAATCCAGAAACTTTGGTATATAATGAGACAAAAGCGGAATGGATCCCGAAAGGAGATTATGTCACGTATTACCACACGGAATATATCAATCGGACGGTAAATTTAATCTTAGATTGGATGGCAAATGAAACATATTCCAACGTAATCGGACTCTCTTTGGACATCGAAGGTCCCATCCATCAAAATTCCTCCCATGTCATATCAAGGGAAAGATACGAACAGGCGTTAAATTCCTACTCCGAAATTTTAAATAAATTCAAGCAATCCTACCCGACTATGGAGACAATGCAAATATCTATGTCGCGCATAATGTGGGACACCATAGATTCCGATTATGATCTGAGCATCGACCAGCTTACCGTGGATCACGAGCTCGACTTCGATAAATACGGATATATGACATACGACCTGACGAATAATCCCCGTGAAAGTTCTTATGAATATTATACATCAATGGTCCAGGCTAAGAAAATCCACGGAGAGAAGTTTTCCCCTTGGATTGGATGGATTGGTAAGAATAATTCCATGGATAACGAAGTTTTCAGTCAAAGTGTCTGGGACCAACTTAAGATTGCGAAGAATTTTGCCGGAGAGGAGGTAATCATAGGATATTTCCCCACCTTCACATCCGATGACCACGAGACCGCCATGCGAAGACTACAGAAACTAGAACAGATCATGTACGAAACCTATGAACAAACAGAGATTAAAATCTCACACAGAGAATGGACAGAAACTATCTTTCCAACCTATTGGATGATGAACGGGAATATATTAAAAGATATCCTCTTTGGGGATAACGGGGAAAATGCGGCGTTTGGGTGGTGGCTTAACCTGGTTCAAACCTTCACTCTTTTCGTGGGAACGAGTTTAATTGTAAAATCCAAGAAAAATGATAAGAGAAAAATCAAGGAAAAACATAAGAAAAAGAACAAGTAAAAGTATAGGATGCACTGGAAATTTACGCATTGATGTTCTCCAAATCTCGAACCCGTTTAGTTCCGGGAATTTGGAGGACAAAATCATCCCCAAAAGCCTCTGCAGGGGTTAATACCCCCCATATCTTTTTACGGAATACAGACTCTACAGCCTTGATGCTTGTGAGGACAGTCAGTCTATACGCCTCACCAGTCTGTAGCCATGCTTGAAATTCTTCGCCTTTTTTATTGCTTACTCTACACCACAATTCAGATCGTCCTTCCTTCCGCATCTTTTTATTTGGTCCCTCAATATGCTTATCTATCCATTTTTTGACCCATTTTTGGACTATATTCCAGGAAAACAGCTTTTGGATGAGTTTTCCAAAATTCGATAGGAGCCTTCGTATTTTCTTCGGAAGAGGTAAATAGCACTTTATATTTGGGATACGGGAGGAATGAAAAGCGGTGGAAAGATCACCCCAAGGAACTGCACAAAGGGTTTTCGTTCCCTTTGAAAATTTTATTTTCTTGCATTTATTTCCGTACTTAATTCTAAGAAGTTTTCCGTCCTTGCGGATATAGGATCCTTTGTGGATTGTATCGACCATTGTTTTAAGAGTCCCCGGACTATAAGAGCTTAAGGCTAATATTCCGAGTTCAAGATTGTTGGGTTGCTCAATTTGGTTTGATGCATATTTTATAAGACAATCGCTGGGAACTATATCAAATCCTACTCCCGAAATAATGGCAACCTTTTTATCTTGGGCTTGCTCAGAGTAATGATAATTACGTTCAAATACGGAAATCTCTCCTGTGATATCAAGATAATGTGCCTTATTTTCCAAACAAGCTTTAATAAGTGGTTCAGCGGTATATTTGAAGGGGCCTGCGGCGTTTAAAACCAAATCTATCCCCGCCAAATTCTTTTTAATTTCATTTGGTTCCTCTAAGGAAAAAGTTCGATGGGGGAGACCAAAATCCTCCGAAATTATCTTAAGCTTTTCGGGATCTCGACCTGCCAGCACAGGATGATGGCCATTTTTCAGTGCTTCTTCAACAATGAGCTTTCCAGTATATCCATAAGCTCCATATAGCATCCATTTCTCTTTTTTTCTATTGGCTTTTTCCATAACTATCAGCAAAAATGGCAAGTCTAAAAAAATGAAGATTATAAATTATAAAAGATAAAAAAGAAAGTTATTTACGGGCATCTTTCACGTAGATTATCTTGGAAGGCGAGTTTTTCTTGCCCCTTTCATCAATTGTGAATAAACCAACCGCTTTATAAAGATCGCTCAATTTTGAATACCCGTAATTTCGGGGATCAAATTGAGGAGATTTTTTGGCAATATATGATCCTACTGCCGACAGAGGCGCCCATCCAGATTCATCTGCGGTACTTTCAATCGCATTTCTTAAAAGATTAACCAATTTGGTATCTCCTCGGAGATTCTTGGTATCTTGCTTGGTTTTTTTCGGTTTATCTTCATCTGATTTAAGAATTTCTAAGAAAATAAACTTATCACAGGCGGCCGTAAATGCATCGGGAGTCTTTTTCTCACCAAACCCATACACTTTAAGCCCCTCCTCCCGGATTCGGGACGCTAACCGTGTAAAATCGCTGTCACTTGAAACTAAGCAAAATCCCGTAAAATTCTTTGTGTACAGTATATCCATAGCATCAATGATCATAGCAGAATCTGTTGCATTTTTGCCAGTAGTATAGGCGAATTGTTGAATTGGTGTGATCGCATGGCTGTTTAGTTCCTCTTTCCACCCCTTTAAATGCGGGGAAGTCCAATCCCCGTAAATCCTTTTCACACTGGCTACTCCATATTTCGCGATCTCTGCCAGTAAATCTTCTATGATACTAGGTTGAATATTATCGGCATCAATAAGCATTGCTAATTTTTCTTGATCTTCTTTGGTCATTTCGATGTCTCTCCTTATTTCTTTCAATCGAGTGCGTATAATCTTCTTTATGTTCATTTCATTTTAATTCTTTCTGTTTTATTATTCTGGTTTTTAATTCTTTAAAAAAGAGGTTTATTCATTGATGTTCATTGAATTTTATCTCTATTTTTATTCCTTATCTTTTTCTTTATCTTTATCCTTATCCTTATTTATCTTATCGGTAAAAATGGCTACATCGCCATCAATTATTCTCCCCACATATTCCCAATCTTGAAAAATCCAAATTATTTCATGCCCTTCCCTGGCCATTTTGGCATAGCGAGAATCTTTTTCTGGATTTTGTTCCATAAAAACATATTCATCGATTTTTACATTCCGTAGGCCAGCACGACTTGTTTTTTCAATAGGATAAAGATCTCCGTCAACTTCAATATGGCGATCCATTTTTAATAACTGATCGGCAACCTCATGGGCATATTTCCGAATAGATGGGATGGAAAGAGTCATACATTTAGCAAATACCAGAACCCCTATAAGAAACTTTGGTTATAGGTGTTCAAAATTCTTTAAAATAGATTAGATATATAAAAGGGAAAACTAGAGAAAGAAGAGAAAGTGTGAGAAGAGTTCCAGAATTGGAAAGTTTTTTATACTTCAATTTGGCATTTTTTATATGAAATGAATAAAAAACTCGAGGAATTATGGTCCTCAGAAACAGATAAATCAAACGGAGGTGACGGATTAAGCCAATATGATAAAATGGTCTTAGCCCAATCCTTCTTGGTGGGTACTTCATTCATCACCAACCGATTTGAAGAGGAAGCAGTGGCCTTCAATTACACCCAAGTAAAAAGAGGTTTCTTTATTCATTGGCTGGATGATAATGAAAAAACTGCCGCCTTATGGTCCCTAATGCTAAGGAAAGAGACAAAATACTTTATCCCTCTTATTAAACAAACCTACGAAAAAATACAAGAAAAATCCATCCCGGTCGCCCATATTGTACAATACAACCCAGATAAAAGTATTCCAGCATCTCAATGCTTTGAGCTCTTTATGGCAACATCATCTTGTTATTTAAGCCATAAGAATACGTTTTACAGCAAAAAAAGAAAAGAAAGCAAGGTAAGAGAACGAAAAGATATCGCTCACACTAAAAGTCTCTTTCAAACCATCGATGACAAAACAAACGTGAAAATCGCGAAAGTTTTTACCAATTATTTCGATTCTATGGCAAAAAAAATGGGTAATCTTATGAAAACTAAAGGATATACTCAAGAGGTTGATAATTCAAACCTTTGGCTCATTTGGAAACAACCCAATATTGATTCAAGAGAGATCCTGTTAAAAATCAATGATCCTGGGGATTCACGGTTTTTAGATAAAATCCTACTTATGTGTGATAAAATCCTCAATGGAGAAATTGACAGGGCATTTTTTGTGTTAGATCGGAGTAATGAGAGTAAAAATCCCGAAAAAATTAAGATTTTTGATATGTTTATGCTCTCGAGCCGCGGAGGAATAACCTATGTGAACCGGTATTCCACCAAGAAAAAAAATTTATC
>CAZEPC010000171.1:4124-9379 GCA_964513765.1 uncultured archaeon | reverse complement strand
AAGTATGGGTACATCGACATGGTATAATAATGTATTAGGCGATAGTTCAACAGATAATAGCACCTCGCAATCAGAGGATTTAGTCTATAAATTTTCCAATGCAAGTGGATGGTTACTAATCTAGCCAAGTGATGTTTTGGTCGAAAATGGTACGGATGATTACTATTCCAATGATACCTTTACCTTAAGAGCAAGCATAGTTGATTCTACCCCCATGGTTAAAACGGAGACATTCAGAACCGAGGATTTGAATGGAGAATATATCGATCTTAATGAGGTTTCATTTGCAGAAGACCCCTATAACCAAACCTCTATATATACGAAATTCGAGGTTAATGCAACAAGGTATAATGTTTTAAATCTCAAAATCAACGGAACCCAAGCAATTGATTATTATAAAATGATTCTTCGGGCCAACAATACCGGTTCCTATTCAACCATGGTAATCTCTCCAAACAATCCTTGGTTAGACGATAGTGGAATGAATACTTGGCCTTATGTAGGGGGCAATATCGATGGGAGCGGTACCGGAAATTTCAATGGAACCACAGAATTTTTCAGTGCCATGAGAGAATTTTATATCTCTATTCATATCGATAGTGAGATTGATTCAAATTATGACACTGAATTCTACGTCGAATTGCATAATTCTAATATACCAATTCTCACCGTTGGTGACCTCAGCGAGGTTAAAGGAGGCTTGAATATGACATTGGTATTGGGATTAAGCTTGGGTATCGGTATTCCGGTGCTTTTAGGTGCAGGATATTGGTTCTGGAAGAAACGCTGATGAATCAGGTGGTATTAAAATATTAAGCGGAATATCAATATGATTTGGCTATTGAAATAGACAAATCACCATCCCGAATTAATTGAACGGGATGTTTTTTACCATTTATTTTTTTCCCTTATTTTCCTTGGTTTTTTGAAAGTTTTAATATATAATATATACTAAACCCATAACTCCATCTTGAACTTGTATGCTGCATTCTTAATAAGTTTTCCACCCATAATAAGAAGGGGATGGAGTTCCCATCCGATGATTTTCCCAAAATTTAGGTATGATTGTTGATTTTCTTACTTACCATGGCAAAAACCTCACTCCCCAAGGACAAAATTAAAATTTTGCTTCTGGAGGGAATTCATCAAAATGCCGTGCGGACATTTAATGATGCCGGCTATTACAATATTGAACATATACAAACTGCGCTACCCAGAGACGAATTATTAGAGAAAATTAAAGATGTTTATTTTGTGGGAATTAGGTCCCGCACGGACATCGACAAAGAAGTATTAGATGCCGCCGAGAAATTAGTAGGGATCGGCTGTTTTTGTATAGGATCCAATCAAGTCGACTTAGAAGAGGCTATGTGCCAGGGAATTCCTGTATTCAATGCCCCTTATTCAAATACTCGGAGCGTTGCGGAGCTTGTAGTAGCAGAAATGATCCTTCTTCTCAGGGGCATTCCTGAAAAGAATTGGGCTGCCCATGAGGGATTATGGGCAAAAAGTGCAAAAAACTCTTTCGAAGTGAGGGGTAAAAAGCTAGGTATTATCGGATATGGAAATATAGGCTGTCAAGTAAGTGTGCTCGCCGAATCAATTGGGATGGATGTATTTTACTACGACATCGTCCCAAAATTACCAATGGGAAACGCGACCAGCATGGGTTCAATGAATCATCTACTCCGAGAATGTGATATTGTTTCGCTCCATGTTCCCGAAACAAACAAAACCATCGGAATGATCGGAAAAGAGGAGCTAGATAAGATGAAGGAAACCGCCGTATTGGTCAATGCCTCCAGAGGAAGCGTAGTTGATAATGATGCGCTGGCCGAGGCCATAAAAGAAAAGAAAATTAAAGGTGCGGCAATAGACGTTCACAATGATGAGCCAAATTCCAAAGAAGATACATTTAAGTCTCCTCTAAAGGGCTTGAAAAATGTGATATTGACCCCCCATGTAGGTGGGAGTACCGAGGAAGCTCAGGATAGTATAGGGGAAAGTGTGGCGGACAAGCTTATCAAATATAGTGATACAGGTGCCACCGTGGGAGCACTTAACTTTCCGCAAGTTACACTCACCTCTCATCCCGGTACGCACAGATTACTGCACATCCACAGAAATATCCCTGGAATTATGTCCCAGATCAACAATGTATTTAGTGAAATCAATGTAAATATTGCTGCCCAGCATTTACAGACCAATGAAAATATCGGCTATGTTGTAATCCATGTTGATAAGGAATACAGTCAAGTTGCCCTTGATAAACTGCGGGAGATCGAAGGAACTATCAAATGTAGGGTATTATATTGAAGTATCCTCGCCCCTAAAGGACGGCACTATAGCAGTGCCCATCATATCGGATAATAAGCCTTATAAGGATATAATATCTCAATCTCTATTTGCTCAACAATCTTTCTATATTTTTTGCAACTTTATTTGCTTTTCCCTTTAGTTTAACGGAGAAAATTTTAAGAAAATTCATATTTTAAAAAATCGTTCTTATACGTTTTTGAATTAATGATTGGAAAGTTTCCAATGAAAATCATATAAATCAAAAAATTCACTACAAGATATGAAGATAATTAGGTTTAAGATAAAAAGATGAGATTACTTAATTTTGCATTTGGAACTTATACAAATTATCCGATTTTAATAAAATAACCATAATTTACTATTGAAATCTGATTAAAAACACCAAATTATCCCTAAAAATTTCCGATATTTTAATTATAATATCATCAATGAAAAAATCAAATTAAATAAGAGATGAGAACCTATGCACAAAAAAACACAGAAAATTATATTTTCAGCATTAATATTGACATTCTTCTGTATGGGAAATCTAAAGATAAGTCCTGATGAGCAAGAGAGCACACGGAGTGAGCCTTTACCATCACTGTCTGAGGATTCATTCGAGGAGAATGATGTCTTTTCTGAGGCCGCAGAGATAACCAATGGATTTTCAGAAACTTTATACCTCAATGATGATGATTGGTTTAATTTTTCAACAACCCCAAACCAATTGATTTCCTTGAATCTGAGCCACTCAATCAACGAATATATTCCTTTTAAAATAATGACGCCAGAGGAAAATTCTCTTTTCTATGGATATCTCAACGGTGAAAAAAATTTAGAATTCATCGCCGAATATAGCACAACATATCTTTTTATTGATCATCAGTCAACTTTTTCCCAGGATATTGAATATTCGGTTTCATTAGGATTAGGAGAAGTTTTAGAGGATGATTCACAAGAGGAGGACGATTCAAAAGATAATGCAACGCTCTTAAGTGATTTCCCCCATGCAGGTACGTTTGCACTTTTAGATGAAGACTGGTATAACTTTTCGACGACCATAAATCAAGAAATATCAATTGAAATCAAGAATTTCGATTATGATATTTATAATCGGCCAATGAAGGTTAAGATTTATGAAGATTATGCTAACGGAACATATGATTATTATCGATCCTATAGCTTTTATAGCGATGGAACCAAAAAGTTCTTGGCTGAATCGGAAACCACTTTTATTAAAATCTATATTGAGGAATTTGGTTGCTATTATGAGCACTATGATTTGAATATTTCCCGCGGTCCTGTTGTGACAGATGACGATCTCGAGGAAAATGATAAAATCGATGACTCAGTCATTATAGACCAAATGCCTTTTACTGAATCACTCACATTGCTCGATGATGACTGGTTTAATATCTCAACCCAAGCCAACCAAGAAGTTTTTCTCAATATAAATAATTATGAGATAAAAGATGATAGCATTAGGGTTTTTATTTTTGATCAAAACTATGAAGATCCATGTTGTAATGAGTATGAAACATTTCGCTTTGATCCCTATTATTCCGAACCCCAAAGTTTTCTAGCCCGATCCAATAATACATTTATAAAAATTGACACATATGATGGATACTTTAAAAATTATGATCTTTCTCTTGAATTGGGTGATATCATTTTAGATGATTCATATGAGCAAAACGATCTTTTGGAAGAATCATGTTTATTGGAAGGGACTTCCATTTCTACTTCCTTAACCCTGAAAGATGAAGACTGGTTTAATATATCCACCCGATCCAATCAGCAAATATCGATCTTAATTGACAACTTTGCGGAAAAACCATCCTCTATCGATGTATATATATTGGCCAATTATGAGGACAATCCTTGGGAATATTATGAATCGGGACGCTTCGGTGGAACTGGTTCTGTGGTAAGAAGTATGACAAAGTCAAACTCGGATGATGAACTTCAACCTTTAAATTTCCTAGCCCGATCCGAAACTACCTATATAGGGATAAAATCATATGAAAATTATTATGAAAACTACGATCTTCATATCGAGAAAGGAGAAGTC
The DNA here is from genome assembly GCA_964513765.1 of uncultured archaeon. Classification (GTDB taxonomy): domain Archaea; phylum Asgardarchaeota; class Lokiarchaeia; order Sigyniarchaeales; family Promethearchaeaceae; genus CAZEPC01. Next base: position 5,007 of record CAZEPC010000171.1, on the reverse strand, counting down.
TTCGCCGAAGATATATATGAAGAAAATGACCAAATCAACAATGCCTATCAAATAAATACTATTCCATTCGTTGAGGAAAATTTATGTTTAACGGATGAAGATAATGGGGATTATTATGAGTTTTCCGTGTCTCAAGGAGATGAGATCAAGATTTCAGTGAATACAACGGTATATAACGAAGTATATGAGGAGAATGATATTATTTTATACGGTGAGAGCCAAGGATTAATTATAAATGAATCAATCGGTCCCTCGGAAGACTACTTCAAGGAATTAACTGTAGATATCGATTCTATTCTGGTATTTGGTATGGAAAATCACGCATCGGGAAACATTAGTTATGATCTTTCAATCACGTCTCCTACCATAGCCCCTCCCCAAATTGTGCCAATTCAAGATACCTTTGAGTTTGAAAAAACCCACCCAAATAAAAAAATCCAATGGGTACTTCATGATTATAACCCCAGTACTTATTCCGTAAGTAATGGAACCAGCGAAATTGCCTCTGGAACATGGGTCGATGGTGAGGTAATAGAAATATCCCTTGATCAATTAGAGCCTGGATCCTATGAATATACCATTACTGCAATAGATAATAGTACGCATAGCAATACACATACAATTAGTATAATAATAACCGAAGAGAATAATACGGATGGGAGTGGGGAAGAAGATGAGGATACGGCCCCCGGCGAGAGTCTTGGGGTTCCAGGGTTTCCTTTGCTCATTACCACAGGGATAAGTCTGGCTTTTATCTCGGCTCTTTTTCTTAAATACAAACAAAGACTAAAAGTAGAATAAATTATCTTTTTTCATTCTTTGTATTTTTTTTTCCTTCGTTCCTTTTATCTTTTTCCTTCGTTCCTTTTATCTTATTAGAGTA
>CAZEPC010000171.1:0-4024 GCA_964513765.1 uncultured archaeon | reverse complement strand
TTTTTCCTTCGTTCCTTTTATCTTTTTCCTTCGTTCCTTTTATCTTATTAGAGTAGAGAAAAAAATATTCACGTGTGGCTATTCAAATCATTCATCAGATTTCATATCTATTCTTGCTTTTTGATTTCAAATAAATGACATGAATGGGTCCCACTCAAGGAAGTTTTTATGCCTTGGTTCATAATGGCCTTTCCCTCCACAGTACCCATAAATCCGGGGGCAATATATTTTACATCGGGCTTTAACCCTTTCACAGGGATATAAATGATATCGTCCGAAAGATCGGAGACTTTCTTGAACGCAAATAGAACGGCACGGGATTTGTCCTTAGAAACATATTCAACCGCAGTAAGCGCTCCCTCTCGGGGAGAGGAAATCCGATATAAATCGCCGAATTGGACAACTTCCCGAATCTCCTTATATTTTTGAATATATTGTTTTGCCTTTCTTTTTTCCTTTTCAGTCCATTTTAGGATATTCGCCCCGATCCCCATGATTCCCATCATGGAGGAATAGAATCTATATTTTAAGTCAAAGCTGCCCATATCTGTTACCCACGCGGACATTATTCGAGGGGTATAGGCCATGGAAAATCCTTCTTGTATGAAAAGACGATGAAATGGATTAGTATTGTCCGAAGTCCAGTTTGTGTCATAATACGGCATAAGTCCCATATCAGCTCGCCCACCTCCCCCAGAACAGTTTTCAATGTGAAGGTATGGAAATGCATCACGCAGCCTTCCGAAGATTTCATACAGATTTTTCACATACTCATACCACATCCAGCGCTCTGGCATATCGCATATGCTTTTATTCATATCCCATTTAATATAGGTAATGCCTGGATGCTGTTCCAAGATGTTGGCCACCGCGTTATAGACATATTCCTTCACCTCAAGAAGGGCTAGATTGAGATTAAGTTGATTCCTCCCTTGGTCAGGTTCTCTTCCTGGAAACTTGATAACCCATTCGGGATGCTCTCGATATAAATCCGAATCGGGATTCACCATCTCGGGTTCAAACCAAAGTCCGAACTCCATTCCGAGATCCTTTACTTTTTGGATAAGTGGCCCTAATCCGTTCGGAAACTTTTCGGGATTTGGGATCCAATCCCCCAATCCGGCTCGGTCATGATTACGTTCTCCAAACCAACCATCATCCATCACAAATATTTCAACCCCCAGTTCTGCAGCAACCTCGGCTAATTCCATCTGCTGCGTTTCATTTACGGAAAATGTGGTTACTTCCCATGAGTTATAGATAACTTTGCGTATCTTATCTTTTTTATTCTCTGGGAGAATATAAGTTGTTTGTAAATCATGTAATAACCGAGACGCCCCCCCAAATCCACCTTGGGTAAAGCCTCCAAAAAAACTGGGTGTGATCAATGATTGAGAATCCTTTAAGTTGTATGTGAAATCATAATTATTAAGTCCTCCTAAAATCCTCGTATATCCGTGAGAGGTCCGTTCGGCAACGATTTTCCAGCTTCCGCTCCATGCGAGGGCACCAAAATAGACATGTCCGTTTTCCTCATTAGCCTCGCCATCATCCAGCATGAAAATAGGATTCCTATAATGACCGGTTGAGCCCCTTCTACTATCGAGTACTAACTTGCCAGGTGCAAGATCGGTTCGCGCCACTTGAAATTCATGCGAGTGGCTTCCATGTAGGTGGGTTAATCGAGTGAAACTGCGATATACGGGGAAGTTCCATAAGGCCGAAAGTATATTCTCCACCTTGATTTGAGACTTTCCTGTATTCTTTACCTCCATCCATCGTTCAATTATGTCCAACTCCTCATATAAGCGATAATATAAATCTATTTCGAACGCATATTTGTCATCTTTAAGATGAATGATAAGCGTTTGATTTGAGTTTTTAGGTGTGGAGGGGACAATTTGCTCTTCCTTGATATAATTGTCCTTAATTTCATATCCGTTATATTCAAAATGGACACTTCTTACTCCATCGGAAAATTCGACTTTCAAGCAGTTCTCCACGTATGACATCCCCCATGCAGAATTGAACTCAAGTGGCATGACCCCTTTCTGGTTAGTGAAAGAAGCACCCCCCATCATATTCACAAGCGGGATTTCATCAGTGGTAGAAACTTTAGGCCCCCAGTAAAAACTAAGTAGCATATCTTTCCGGGCAATTCCAAAAGCATAAGTGGTGGATTTTCCATTAAGCAAAAACATATCATAATCTTCATCAAAAACAATTGGCATATCATACATAAAGCAAATTGATTTAAAAATGACATTCCCAAAATGAGAGGTGCAAACTCGAGGAAAATAAGCAATAGGAAGCAATGGCAAATGTTGATTTAATTTTCAGATATTCATTAGAAAGTTTCCAAGAATGTTCACATAAGTAAAAAGATCATTCCATGATTGGAAGATAATTGATGCCTTTTGCAAAAAGAATGAAAAAAACATCACTTTTAATTTGGAACTTGTCCAGGATAAATGATTATAAAGGGGGAGAAAATAAGATTAATTGATGCTTAATCGGGAACTTTAAATTATCAACAAAATAATTCATATCCTTATTTGGAATTAATGGGAAAAAAACAAATTATTTTCAAAATCTGAATCTATGCAGCGAGATTACATTCTTTTTTCACATTTCCTTCTTTTTCTTTGACTTCATTTAATTTCCTCAATAATTCCGTTAAATATGTTAGAGGTGATACAAGATTAAGTACAGACCCTAATGTAGTTAAACTTTTTAATGGAATAAAAACACCTCCAAGAAATAATAAAGGAAACTTCACTAAATTGGTCAAAACCATAATATCAGAGGTTTGATCAGTAGGCTTGGAAGAAAGTAATAAACCAAGAAGAGACCCAACCAAACCCATTAACAGAAAGCCTAAAAAGATCAATAAATAATCTAATATAGAGATTAACAAGCGTGGAATGGCAATCATAAAAATTACCGTTATAACACTTGTTATCAAGAAAGAATCCTGTGGAAGGGATGAATAATTGGATTTATTCAGAAATAATCTCAAAAAATTGATGAATTTGTAAGAAATTAGTTTAAGAAAAAGTTTTACTTTATAATAAGAGAATTTTTATATTCTCGTTTTCTTAAGTTAATTGTATGATTATAAAAAAAAAAATGGGACCTAAAGGTCAGATCTTAATTCCAAAGGATGCTCGAAATTTTTTGGGACTTAAACCTGGAAGTGAGGTCATAATTGAGGTTAGGAAAAAAGAAATAGGGATCCGACCCTCCATTCAACATAACGAATTTTTAGACAATTTTTGTAGTGTTTCAAAGAAATTGGAGGAAAAAATCGATATAAAACATGAAATCCTCTCTCAATATAAAGATTAGAAAAGAATTCAAATCCCAAAGAGAGAATATAAATGAATAATAAAAAAAAAGTACATGAGGGCATATATATTGATTCAAATATGTTTTTAAATCCCATCTTGTACAAAAGAGAAGAGAATAAAGAAGCCAAAACATCATATAACTTTCTCAAGAGAGTTATAAACGGTGAAATCAAAGGATATACCTCTGTATTGACTTGGGATGAACTTACATATGTAGTACAAAAAAATATAAGCAAATCAGATGCATTGAACAAGGGACAACAGCTCTTACTTCATCCAAATTTGAATTTCATTAATACAACGATGGAGATTGTTAAAAAAAGCCAAGAAATTATTGAAAAATATAATATCTTTCCAAGAGATGCAATTCATATTTCTTCTGCTGTCCTTAATAATATTTCAAAGATTGCAAGTTTTGATTCCGATTTTGATAAGTGTGAATTAATCTCCCGAATAGATTTAAGCGCTCTTTTTTGAGCAAATTGTTCCTTGAAGCAAAAACCTCTTTAAAATCTCGATCAAAATACTCCATGTTAGCCCGTTGGGATCGCGAAAGGTCCGGATTTGACTTAAAGACATCCACGAATCGTAAGATCTTTTCTTTATGACTTTTGATTGTATTAATTGCGGTATTTGACTTTTTGGAATATTCGGGACGTGGGGAAATACAGTCT
>CAZEPC010000170.1:0-9417 GCA_964513765.1 uncultured archaeon | reverse complement strand
GTAATGATGTGGTGGGTGCTTTAAAAGAGTTAAACATTCCCGTGCTCAGATGGCCGGGGGGTTGCTTTGCCGACGATTATCACTGGAGGGACGGAATTGGTCCCCGAGATGAGCGGCCAACCCGAATTAATAAATGGTGGGATTCTTTGGAGTCTAATCAATTTGGAACCCATGAATTTATGGAATTGTGTAAGCAATTGGACTGTGAACCGTATATTTGTGGTAATGTGGGCAGTGGAACGGTTGAAGAAATGTCCCATTGGATTGAATATTTGAATTGTCCTTTGGATACAACTCTTGCGCAAGAAAGGGAAAAAAACGGATCAAAGCAACCCTTTCAAATAAAATATTGGGGTGTGGGGAATGAAAATTGGGGCTGCGGGGGGAAAATGTGTCCTGCCCATTACGGTAATCTTTATAAAAAATATGCCACATACTGTCATTCATTCGAAGGAGCTCCCCTTTATCTCATAGGTTGCGGTCCGAATCGATTTGACTATAATTGGACGGATAAATTTTTAGATACAATCACGGGAAAATCCTCGAAATGCCCCAATCATTCGGATTCAATCCACGGCATGTCATTCCACTACTATTGCGGAACTGCGGGGACGGCGACCGAATACAACGAATTACAATGGTATTCTCTCTTGATGAACGCAATTGTAATGGAGGAATTAATTGAAGAACATCGCAAAATAATGGATAAGTATGATCCCAATCGGAACATCGATCTTATCTGCGATGAATGGGGTACATGGCATCCTCCTTCGGAGGGGGAAAAAGAAAAATGGCTATGGCAGCAGAATACGATTCGGGACGCCCTTGTGGCGGCCATCACCCTTGATATTTTCAATAACCATGCGAATATAATAAAAATGGCCAATATTGCACAGACGGTGAATGTATTACAAGCCATGATTTTGACCAATCAAGAAAAGATGCTGAAAACCCCGACTTACCATGTATTTCATATGTATAAATCTCATCAAGAGGCTATGGCAATTGATTTGAATATAGAATCTCCCATGGTTTCTCCTTTACAGATAGAAATGGTTCGGGGATCATGTTCTATTAAGGACAATGAACTGTTCTTGAGTTTGGTAAACTTGGACCATGAAAATTCCGCAAAAATAAATCTGAATTTTACAGGGGGAGCTAATCCGGAAATCTTATCTTGGGAGGTTTTAAAGGGAGCGGATATCCATGACCATAATACATTCGATGAACCAAACAAGATTCATGAGGAGTCAAAATCTGCATTGAAAGATTTAATTCTGGATCCCGCCTCCGTGAATGTTATAACATTTAGCATATAGGAGCCCATTTTGGTTGTTGATAAGTAGGAACTTTTTAATAGCAGAATTGAGGTGAATTATTTGGATCTTTCTTTTTTATCGATAAGATAACTACAAAAATGGAGGATGTTCATCTTGGGCGATTACTGCTCTAATGATGTGATTGTAGAAATAACGAGCAATTTTCCCGGCCTATTTCGGAATGTAAAAAAATACAGCAATTTTATTAATCATATTCTCCCAGAACCCTTATCCGAACAATTTTATTTAGAAGATTTTCAAGACGGAATTTTTTATATCTATAAAGATCTCGATATCTTCCAGTCACTTAATTCTCCACTACAGCAAGCAGAAATACAAAAACTTTCCCATTCTAAATTTAAAGGAGCAAAGCTATTCTTGAAAGATGTGATTGATGAAAATACTTTTCCGGTTGATGGAATTACTCTTCAATATAGATTTGTGGGGAAGAAAATAGGATTGCCGATAATGATGAAAACCCTTGGCAAATATTTCCAATCTTATCAAAATAACGATATCAGTATAAAAAATCAAAAACCAAATATATTCAAATGCCATTTTGATAGTTTCCGGGCCCTTCAACTTTACGCGGAAAGATTGGGAACGGTGTTGCAGAAATCTTTTAGTTAGTAAATCACTAAAAAAAAGATCATCCAAAAAGATCATCCAAAAAGATCAAGTTATCAGAAGCCAAAACAGCAGCCCATAAAAACCCAATTTGAGGATTCGCTTTAGCCACCTCTTTATTCGATCGGTTTTTCGGGGCATCCGTTCTTCATAATCCGGCAAGGGTTCAAACCTCATATGGGGTTCGGTCTGATACCAATATGCGGTTGTTTCCCAAATATCACCTCTATGATTATTGTGTCCGTGTTCGATGGTAACTTTGATCTCCTTTTCGAAATGAATAGGGTCTTCTATGTGATAGCGATAGTATGAGAGCTTTCCGTATGGGATGTATCCGCCTTTGATAATGCCGTGGTATAATCCATCATATTTTCTCCATGGGCCCCACGCCGTATTTACATAATCCTCCGTGCCGGTTCCGTATAATGTTGGCTCACCCCCAATATCATCATCGATGAAGATCATATCATCTCCCTCCCCAGGCCAACAAAAATTGGCAGAGAGCCACCATTTCATTTTATTGTCAATATCGATATGGCACCCAACATAATGTCCATAGCCCTTAGCATGAAGAATGAGATGGTTTTTTTCATATCCTCCATTTTCCAATGTATTTTTTCCTCGACTTTGATATTCTTCGGAGCTTAATTTTTTTCCGGTTTGAGGATCCCGCCGTATATCATCATACTCGACCTTTCGGAACTGGGCATGGAAATAGCCGACTGGACCCCCTGAATCTTCTTTATTGTCTGGCCATTCATCGTAGGCTTCATAATCAACATAAAAATACATTGATAAAGGATCCTCACCTATGGGTACGTCATATTCAATTTCAATCTTGGCGTGTTCCTTAAATGGCATGGCAAACCAGCAGTTCATTGCCTTTCCTTTCAAGGGGCTCATCTGTAAGGGGAGAGAATTGAAGTTTTTTGTCTCTCCATGCCCTAGCCCGAAGAAATCTCCCAAGGGACATTCCACACTGGGGTTTTCCTCGTGGTCCCACCACATTCTGATAATTGTTTGGCGTACATAAAATGGATGAAATTCATCAAGGAAACTAGAAAGGGACTGGGTGGTCCAGATATGCTTTATACACCCTGGACCCTCCACATCAAAAATGGTTCTTTTTTCCCCTGGTTCAATAGCGATGTCATCGGCATTCCCCCCACTTCGGTCGAAGGAAGAGGCCCGTTTTCTTTTAAATTTTCTCAAATATATAAGCTTATTCAAACTTGTTGGTCCAAAATCCATAGAAATATATTGTTCTAAAAAGAGAAAAAATTTCACCTTTTTATTCAAAAGAAAGAGATAGGGTGATTTAGGGATTGAGTTATTAGGTTGGTTTCTCCGTTTGAATGCCATGTTTTATTTCTTCTTGGGATAGCCCTGTTCGCATCGATAGCAGCAATCCGTGCCGAGTACATTTTCCCACATTTCATGGGTGCCATAGACCAAGGTATCTGCTCCGATCCGTTCTGCAATCTCATCGACCGTGCCCAATTCATTCGCGATTAAGCTTTTACTTGATTCTGCTCCGTATGGACATGCAAATCTCTTTGGTGGGAACCCTACCATAATATGGACTTTTGTGGGTTCTGCTTTCTTCCTCAGTTGGTCAACGATAATTTTCATGGTGGTTCCGCGGACAATACTGTCATCGGTAAGAATCACTTCTTTTCCGCGCATCATATTAACCGAGGGAATATGCTTTATCGATACCTCGCGTTCTCTATTTTTTTGGATATCTAAAATGAAAGATTTCAACGAATATTTATTCTTGTAGAGGGCAGGGATCAGCTTGAGATGCGTTGCTTCACATAATCCAACCCCGTACCAATTTCCCGAAGCTAATACAGGGGCAACTATGCAATTATCCAAATCTCCCCCGTTTTCTTTTATTTTTTTAAGCATTTTTGGGGCTAACGATTTACCTATTTCCTTACACGCATATCCGACTTCGGTCCCATAAATTACACTATCTGGCCTTGAAAAGTATGCCCATTCGAATGAACAAATCTTTTTGCCCGTGTGAAAAGTTTCTTTCCTCACGGTTCCATCTCGTTTAATCTCCAGAATTTCACCTGGGCGTATATCGTGCCAATATTGGGAAAAATTTGAACTCACAACTTTATCGCACAAACTCCAAGGTCCAGCACTTTCGCTGGAGAAGTAAGCAAAATTATCCATCTTCATACAACCTAATGGCTTTCCCTTACTAAGCCCTACCAGACCTTCAGGTGTCATCGCGATTGCCGCGTATTTTCCTTGAATCTTTGGTGCCCCGCCATTTCCCCGGGCACATTTTTTAATAGCCAAAATAGGATCTTTTTTCCTTTGATAATGGAAATGAAAAAGCTTGGCAAACATTTCTGCCTCAGAACTGTATTCTTTTACCGGTACATTTTTTTCGATTAAAAATTTTTTGATTTCTTCTGCGTTTCTAATGTAGCCATCTTTGGTGAGAGCAATCATTTTAAAACGATAGGGGAGGGATGCAGATTTATAGACCTTACTATTTGAAACGCCTCCTATCCCCACTTCACCATAAAGATCTAAAACCGTCTTTCGGCTGAAAGCATCCCTGACGGTACCGTTCTTCTTGCGTTCCGCGTATAAAAGATTGGTATTATTGACGTTTTCCAGTGGGGTGTATTTTATTTTTCCGTTATAAAAATACACCGTTTCGTCTGGGTTTTTCATCTGTGTGATTGCCTTAGCTGATGCTTGTCCCCGGTTTTGCAAGCCAAATAGTACATGATATAACCTCTGTGCAATTCCGTCTTGTTTATTTTCTGTGTTGAATTCGATAACTCCGCCTATACCGGCCATAATTTGGATAATGAAACAAAATAAAAAAAACTCTATATTTATCATTCAATAAAAAGAAAGATTGATCTCCCATTTGCCTAAAGTGTTGGATATGCCCGAACTATCCGGTCTCATTGAAATTAAAGAACTTGGCTCTCCTTATTCTTATTACTGATACACCTATAATACATTGGGGGCATCTTTCGGCAGGAAAATGATTACAGATCAGATGATGCTCAATCAAATTCCTCAAAAAACTCCCGTTGAAAACCTTTTTTTGGTGGGTGGGTGGAACATGCCCGCCGGGGGAGTCTCTGCCGTGATGAATGGCGCTGTAAATTGTGCTGATTTAGTAGAGCAATTCTTAGTTGAAAAAATAAAAACAATCTAGTTTTTAATATTCGCTAAATAAAGAGAAATAAAAAAAATGGCCCATTTATCTAATAATATATGATTTCTCGCAATGGATTTGACAATCAAAAATACCTTAAAGAGCAAACAAAATATATTCTTGAACGAGCGAAAGAGTTAGGAAATAAGCTGTATCTTGAATTCGGCGGAAAATTGATGTATGATATGCATGCTTCAAGAGTTCTCCCGGGATACGATCCTAACGGAAAAATGAAACTTCTTCAGCAGCTCAAGGAAAAACTGGACATTATCATTTGTGTGCATGCCGGGGATATTGAACGGAGAAAGATACGGGCGGATTTCGGCATTTCTTATGATGCCGCCACCTTGAAATTGATCGATGACTTGCGGGACTGGGGCTTGGAAGTTAGTGCCGTAATTATTACCCGTTACGAAAAACACCCTTCGGTCGTTCAATTTAAAAGAATGCTTGAAATTAACGATTTACCAGTTTTTACCCATTATACCATCCATGGCTATCCGGATAATGTGGATTATATTGTAAGTGAGGAGGGCTATGGTGCAAATCCATTTGTGGAGACGAATAACCCGATTGTGGTGGTTACCGGCCCCGGTCCAGGCAGTGGAAAAATGGCGACCTGTTTATCCCAGGTATATCACGAAAACCAGAGGGGTAATAAGGCAGGCTATGCAAAATTCGAAACATTCCCCATATGGAATTTACCCCTCAAACATCCGGTCAACATTGCCTACGAGGCCGCCACGGCAGATCTCGGGGATTTTAACCAAATTGATCCTTTTCATCTGGATGCACACGGAGTCAAGGCAGTGAATTATAATCGTGATGTCGCCTCTTTTCCCGTACTCAAGAAAATATTATCAAAAATAATGGGCGGAGATATAATTTATGAATCTCCCACAGATATGGGTGTCAATAGAGCGGGATTTGCGATTGTAGATGATGATATAGTAAGGGAAGCGGCCACCGAGGAAATTATCCGGCGTTATTTTAGTTATCATTGCCAATATGCGAAAGGGCAGGTGGATAAAGACACCACTGAACGCATCAATCTCATCTTGGAGCAAATTGGTCTCTCCCCTAACGATAGAAAAGTGGTTCCAAAAGCCAGAGAGGCAAGAGAAGATGCCATCGAATTAAAGAAAGGAAATAAGGGCGTTTTCTCGGGAGCGGCTATTGAACTTGGGAATGGAACCATTCTTAAGGGAACGAATTCTGCTTTACTTCATGCACCCTCTGCGGTTGTATTAAATGCCATTAAATATTTGGCAGAACTTCCGGATCATCTACATTTACTTTCTCCTAATATTATTGATTCCATTAAAAATCTTAAAAAAAGCGTTGGTTCTGATTCCTCCGCCAGTTTAAACTTGGAAGAAACATTAATCGCACTAAGCGTGAGTAGCACCACTAATCCTTCTGTCAAACTGGCATTGGATAAACTCAAGGAATTGAAAGGATGTGAAATGCATCTCACCCATTTACCCTCACCTGGTGATGATGCCGGATTGAGGCGGTTAGGTGTACATTTGACCAGCGATCCCGTGTTTGCCGGCCAAAATCTCTTCATGGAATAATTTATAGTTGATTCACATTTATAAAAGAAATACACTCAAGTAGAGGATCTTAAATGGCTAATTATAAAGAAAAGTATGCTCAGTTCCGCATAAAAGAACCCTTAGAAAAATCTAAATTACCAAAACCAATTTTTGAGAAGAATAAAAAGTTTGAAAAACTCTATTGGGTGGCCTGGGAGTTGGCTTGGGATCATGTATTGCAACGAAACGATACTCCTCAAGAGAGATATATTGATGAAGCGATGGATCCCGACCAGATTTGGATATGGGATAGCTGTTTTATGGCCTTGTTCTGTCGCTATGGGTACAAGACATTTCCCGGAATAGAAACTCTTGACAATTTTTACGCTATCCTGTATGATAATTATGAATCTCCCGTGAAAATTCATTTTGCCGATAATCCCCCCCTCTTCGCCTGGATAGAACATGAATATCTTAAGTTTACCGGGGACGTTGAGAGAATCAAAAAGATTTTGAATAAGAAAAATTATCTCCAACAACATTTTACATTTATAGACAATGCCCGCAATCAGCGAAAGAAAAGAAATGTAATGGTGCGCCATAAAGCACGTAAAGAACGATTAGGGTATCGCTGGCAAGGCAATACCAGCGGGATGGATAATACTCCTCGGGGTCGAACTTGGTGGAATAATACTCGAATGAATTTGCGCGGTCAAATTGTACATAATAATATTTATTGGGTGGATTTACTCGCTCAACAAGCTTTAAGTGCCAAATACATTGAAAAGCTTCAAAAAATAATAGGCAATCCATCTGAGGCAGAAAAATATCGGAAGAAATGGATGTATCTGTGTAAATTGCTAAATAGATGGTACTGGGATCCAAATGATGGCTTTTATTACGATATAAAGCGAAAGGAGGCGAAAAATCATCTCAAAAATTATTCTTCAAGGGAGAATCAACATGAGGAGGACACCGAGATTTTCAACAAGGTAAAATCCATCGCCAGCTACTGGCCTCTGCTGGCGGAATGTTCCAATGCGACGCAAGCAGAATCTATGGCGAATTATGCCAAAAATCCGGATTATTTTGGGGGAATAATTCCCTTTCCCTCTCTTTCGAGAAGCGATCCTGAATTTGTGCCCCAAGGGAGGTATTGGAGAGGGGGAGTATGGCTACCCACAACGTATATGGCCACGAAAGCATTGGAAAAATATGGATTTATTGATTTGGCCAATGATTATGCACATCGCTTGCTTATTGCAATGTTGAGGACTTTAGAGCAATTTTCACCCTCCACAATATGGGAAACCTATTCTCCGACCGAATTTCAACCCTCTACTCAAAAAAGGAATAAGGATTATGTCCGTGAGGACTTTTGCGGGTGGTCGGCCCTTGGTCCCATTTCTCTCTTTATTGAAAATATTTTGGGATTTCAAGAAGTCAATTGTCTGAATGAGAAAATAGTATGGAATATACATCATGATTGTAAGCATGGGATTAGAAACCTTTGTTTTGGCCAGTTTATGGCTGATCTTATCTATTCTGAGGGCACATTGGATATTCATACGAACAAAGAATTTGAACTTGAAGTAAATCTTGATAAAAGTATTTTTGGTGATCTGGAAATTATCCAAAACAGATTTCATATAACCAAGGGTCATCATGAAATTGATTTACTATAATGATTAAATGTCTTTTTGGGATAAATATAGGATAAATATTGGATAAATCGATCATTTAGTCTTAGATAAAAACTTCTTCTTCCTTTTATATTAAGCGATTTTGTTCATATAAAATAAAAAAATATTTCTTCTGAAGAAATTCTGATCCTTTCTTCACAAAAGTTTTTTAAACTCTGAATCTGAAGTTTTAATAATAATAATGAGAAATATAATAAAAGGAGAACCTTAAAGATCAAAATTCATCATCAAAAATCCATCTGTTTATCCCGAAATATAATACACATTTTATATTTAATACTTCTTTTGGACACCATTTTTACTGGATTTATCTCCCCAAAAGGAAATGCAATGGAGAATTCTTATTTGCCCATAAAATCTGAGGTTTCAGATATGGGTGCGAATACATTAAAAATTAAAAAGAACTCGGTAAATCAATCAAGCTTACCTTCCTCTTTATCCTCTTTGTCATCATCCCAATTAATCACTAAGAATAAGAAAATATATAATTATAATGGGGGTATAAAAAATCAAAGAAATATACAATTTTTACAAGACGGTAATAAAGATAGAAATACCGAGTTTATTCCTTTCTCCTCGGATAGCTCTTCATCTTCCGATCTTCTTGAGATGCGGGATGTTTATATGTTGGGTATAGGAATTTCCGATTATCCTGGATATTACAATGATTTATCCTATTGTGATGATGATGTATATGATTTGGTCAATTTTGCAAGGGACAACTGGCATCTTCCAGAACAAAATATTTATACCCTTATTGATGAAGAAGCGACCAGAGATAACATAGAATCTACTATTGATAATATTGCATCAAAAATGGATTCTAATGATGCACTTTTTCTCTCATATTCCGGACATGGAATGGGAGCTCCAAAAAAACAAATTCTCTCGTGGTCGGTAGATTCTAATCATCCGTATTCTAATAATGAAGATACTTATTGGCATTATAATTATCCTGGTGCTTATAAAATGAGAGTACATTTCACAAAGATAGATACGGAGTATAGTTATGATTATGTATTTCTGGGAGA
>CAZEPC010000169.1:0-9538 GCA_964513765.1 uncultured archaeon | reverse complement strand
AGATTGGGTAGTTAATAAGGATCCAGATATTGTCCAGGTGCCGTTTCCAGATGGCTACATCAATGAGGATATTTCATTTCATACCTTTGAAAATTCATTGAAAGAACAAAATATCAATATTGAGAGAATTGCCGGTGTGATTGTTGAGGGATTTCAAGGTGCGAATGTTGATTTCCTTCCAAAAAAATACGCTCAGAATCTCCGTAAATGGTGTGATGAGAATAATGTTCTATTAACCTTCGATGAAGTTCAATCCGGGTTCGGAAGAACCGGTAAAATGTTTGCCTTCGAGCATTACGATATTGAGCCAGACATTATTTGTTTGGGAAAGGCTCTTTCTGGAATGTTACCGATTAGTGCGACCATGACAAGAGATGAAATCATTGATGTGTTCAAACCAGGAGAAATGACCTCCACTTTTACCGGCAATCCGTTATCTGCAGCGGCTTCTCTAGCAAATATTAATTTATTTGAAAGAGAAAAATTGGTCGATAAGGCAGCAGAAATGGAAAACATCCTTATCCCGAGAATAAAATCATTTGCAGAGAAATATGATGTTGTGGGGAGAGCAACTGGAAAAGGGGCCATTGCGGGACTAGGTATCACAGAACCTGGGAAGAAAGAGGGATCAAAAGCAATTGCCTACCAAATAAATCAAAGAATTTATGAAAAGGGCGTTATGGTCTTTGCTCCTGTGGGAAGAGGCTGCATTAAATTAGCACCTCCGTTTATTATACCCGAAGATGCCTTGAATGAGGCATTGGATGTGGTTGATGAGGCAATAGGCTTAGTAGTAAAAGAACAAAACTTAGTGTAATACACAAATCTGTAAAAAAATTATATTTATTTATTTTTTTGTTTTTCTCATTCTTTCTGACTTCCCTTATTATGGATCCCAAGAAAATACTCATTGAGTTCGTGGTATAGGTACATTTCTTGGGCAATCGATGTTTTTCCCTCTAATATTATAGGAGTGGATGGATTTTCTTGTAAAAATTCTTTCATTTCGAGCTCTTCAAAAACGAACTTCACATATTCAGGAGTGGATTTGAAATAACCTCCATCTACAGGAGTGCTGTTTATATGAATATGTTCAATCCAGTTTTTGATGATATCCAAGTCCTCACTTTTTTTTTTTGCCCATTTAACCAAATTAATCACATCTAATGTGCAGCGAAGCCTATCATGGTCAATATGTTCCAAGAGGTATCTAACCTCCTCCAATTCGCTGCATAATTTCTTTGGGGCCTTTTTGGTGTTTTCGATCAGAATCTTGATTCCCAATCCTTCTGTATAATCCAAGTAGTGCTCAATTACCTCAATAATGCGTTCCATATTGGTTTCAAAGTCTTCATTTCTCATAGAATAGCCCACATGAAAGGTAACCCTGTCTGCACCGATTTCTTTGGCAAAATCAAGATCACGTTCGTGTCTCTTTATTTGCAAGTCCGTAATTGCGGCTAAATCAATATTCCGATAGGATGCATGCACGGAAAATTTGGTTTTTTTCGGATATTCGGGCCTCCGATTGATAATGATGCTGGCCTCATCAAAATCCTCCACCAATAAATCCGTTTTAATCTCGACCCATTTCATCTCCAAATATTTGGCCACTTTTAGAATGAATTTTAGCTTTTCTCCACGAAATAGAGAATTCGATTGTCCGAATTTTAGCATATATACTTTATTCTTATTCAACAAACCTATAAATTTATTTCCTTTCAAGAAGAATCTTTGTGTATGAGATGGTCAAAATTAATCAAGGAAATGCCGTTTAAGGAGAAGATTGCACTAATAACGGGCGGCTCAAAGGGAATAGGAAAGGAAATAGCCAAATATATGGTGAAAATGGGAGGATCCGTATGTATTGTTTCCCGAGGCTTGAAAAAACTACAAGAAACCGAGGCTGAATTGAACAATCTCCTTCGGAGTCTAACTAATTCAAAAAAGGGGGCACAACGGCAGAAGGGATTCCATCCATTTGTGGAAAAGATGAGCGTGGATTGCACCGATAAAAAAGCAGTCAATAAGATGTTTAGTAGTTTTTTTGCAAGAAGGGGGCCTCCGGATTATTTAATTAATTGTGTGGGATATGCACACCCCGATTATATCCAAGATCTGGAATTTAAGGATTTTCAAAGAAACATGGAGGTGAATTACTACGGAGTGCTATTACCAATTTTAGCCACACTTCCCGCCATGTTCAAAAGAAAACAAGGTCATATCGCTGCTATCTCATCTGCTATGGGGTTTTTTGGGATAATGGGGTATGCCACTTATTCGCCATCCAAATTTGCGATAGTGGGATTGATGGAAGTGTTGAGGAATGAATTACTCCCCCATAATATCTCCTGTTCCTTGCTCTATCCTTCGGATACCAAGACCCCAGGCTTCGCGAAGGAGAATCAATTAAAACCCGAGGAATGTGTACTCATGTCGGGTAAAGGTAATGTGTCATCCCCCGAAAAGATTGCCAAGGCGTTCATTAAGGGGCTGCTTAAGGAAAAATTCCATATTTTACCAGGTGAATCCAAATTGTTTTGGCATCTGCGACGCATCTTTCCCAAACTCTTTTACAAGCTGGTTGATAAGGAATACAAAAAGGCACTGAAAAAAGTGGGTAAGTTATAAGAGAATACTATATCATTCGATATGATCTTTTGGTTAATATCGCCGCTTTTTAATGTATCTATGGGCATAATCGCGAACATGTTTCCCTGCAAGCATGTGAATATTCCGTAGAGCATGCCTACTTTGCGGATTAAACCGATCTAAGGGTATATAGATGATTTCATTTCCCAATTTATGTGCAAAACTGCGAAAGAGAGGATCTGGGGGATGATTGGCCACGTAAGTGATGTACTTTTTTTGGGCATATATGATGGCTGCCATAAGCAATCTCTGGTATTTATGCTTAATAAAAGGGCGATCCTTGACAAAATTCTCGCTCCATATGTCCGGAACCGAACGGGGTGGGAAAAAGGAGACCACGCCTCCAAGCTCCACCCGTGAGATACCGGGCCCTACCAATACTTCTCCCGGTGGTGTGCTGTATATTGCCAGATCACTTTCATTATGGTGTTCGGCATACCACATCATGGTATTGGGGTATTTTTCTTCCTTACCCTTCTTGGTTTTATCTTTATCGAAAACAATGACTACTGCATCTATATCTCCGCGTATCTTCCGCTGTTCCTTGACGAATATTTTGTGATCCGAATAGGGCCATCTTTTTATGGTTTCCCGAAAATCAATTCCGTCCATCAAGGACGATTTAAATTCGTGGGTGCGGATCATTTGGTCCTTTAATATTTGGCGAGATCGGAGCCTCACGTGTTGAAAGTAGTTTTCTTCGAATAAATCCTCGGGTACATAGGAACAAATTCCCCATTTTCCCATGTTCCATACCTTTTTCCATTCTCCTTTCTTTTTTTCTTTGGGTTTCGGCTTCAGCGGGAGCTTGATCTTTCGTACCTTTACAGGGACATGCCTTCGAATCTTGAAATATCGCCCATGCAAGAAAATGCCTTTATCGGTAAAGTTGAGGGAATCGATATCCCAATCTTCCTCGGCATCCGGATAACTTTTACATTGTTCCCATACGATCCAGGCGAAATCATCGTTTATGATGCTTTTTGCGGCCAAAACTATGTCATACAACGTGGGCCTGATCATTCCATCGATGAGGGGAAGGTTACGCAAGAATTGAAAGATCGATTTGAGCTTATGCAGATTTATCTTAGTTTTGTATTCTTCTTCATATTGACTAACCGATTGCTTATATATTTGTTTAATCGCCTCAAATTGGTCAAATCTTACCAAGTTAATGTTATTAGGGATTTTTTGGACATCATTATGTCTGTTTGTCTTTCCTGCAGAATAATATTGATTGCGACTTTTGAGAATCTCCGATGATGTTTCTTGCCTTTTCTCTTCTTCCTTACTTTCCCCACTCTCCTTTTCCTTCTCCCCAGATATTTCAAGGCTATTGATTGCCTTTTGCTGGCGTTCCCTGAAATTTTCCCACTGATAAATGAGGTTGGGCGTCTCAACCATGGTCTTGGGTAGATCTTTTTCGAGCACGTTGAAAAAGTTTATATTAACGCCGGTTTCGAACCCAAATACCTCCTCTGAAAGATCATCTTCCTCGAGAATCACTTTAATGTGAGGCCAATGCTTTAATCCCAAGACCACAAGCACTTGATCATATTGTTCCATCAATCTCTTCAACCGATAAGCCATATAGTGATCTCTCAAGTTATCCGTTTCTTCGGCATCAGAAGCCCACATCTCCGCCTCCTTACCTGTGGTGGTGTGGAATGTACTTTCGGATTCCAATAATTCCTCCTCTTCCCTCTGAAGGTCTTTTTCTTGCTTTCTTTTTTCCCTTCTCTTTTTATATTGTCGCCGTGCCCGTTCTTCCAATCCGAGCTGGTTATTGATGATATTATAAACATCTGAAAGCGATAATTCGGTCAAGGTGTAGGAATCGGGCATGGACAGGATCTCGGGCTCGTAATTCTTCACGAATAGATCAATGAACTTGGCCGGGATTCCGTATTCCTTGGAAAGCCTAAGTACTTCAATCATAGAGTCGGACCCGTCAATAGGAATGAAAAGTTGCTTTTTAAGAAATTTATCATAGTAAATAACGATAGAAACCTTCGGAAGGCGGTTGACTCCCTTTAGAATATTAATCTTAAGATTTTTGGGGAATTCAACAGCAATAACGTCAGGAGGGTTTTTGTAAAATGCTTTACGGGCCTCCTGCACAAAATCCAAATTGGAATGATAGGACGGAATTACGGTGAGGTTTTTGTAGGTAATCATGATGGTTGCAATCTCCTGTGTGTTTATTATTAGTTTAAAGGATGTGTTATATGTTAAATTTTTATTGGTTTTGGGAAGTATTGGTTGTTTGTGTTATGCTTGTGTTAGGTAATTGGATATTTTTGTATCAAGGAATATTTAGTGGGTTGATTTTAGAGATGGCCTTTAGTGGTGTTCTATCGATAGGAAATCTTGTTGCTGATAATGGAGATCTGGGGGATTGGAAAAATAATGAATGAGGTGTTAAAATTGGGAGAAATTTGGTTTTGAAAAAGGGATATATTATTCATTTCCTTTCTTTGCATCTTTCGCGGAATTTTTATCATTTTCCGCCCCTTTCTGGGATGAGTTGTCACTCTTTTTCTTTTCTTCTGTTTTTTCTTCTCCTTGGGTTTCTTCCTTTCCTTGCCCTTCTGTGTCTTTTCTCCTTTTCTTTTCTTTTTGTTTCTCAATAAAGTCTTGAATAAGGTCGTTCTTCATTTCCTCGCCTTCCTCCCCTAGCTCTTCTTCTCCTTCTTTTAATTCCCTTTCTCCTTCTCCTTTTTCTTTTTGATTCTCTCTTTTCTCTTTATCTTCCTCAATTATCTTAACATAATCATCCTTTTTTCTTTTATCCTTCTTTTGGTCATCTATCTCATGGATTTCTATATTAAACTCCTTCTGGAGGTCCTCAAAGTCATCAAAGGAACGGAATTTTTTCTTTTGCTCGTCATTGAGCGAACGGAACTCGAAATCCTCGTTGTCCCAAAAATGCTCGTCCAGTTCATCGATATCCTCATCTCTAAAAGATAAATTGCGTTTGTCCTTGTCGTGATTTTCCTCTTTATCCAAGATATCGAAAAAGCGTTTCATTGCCTCCTTGGGATCCTTGGAATCTGAGCTAAACATGTCATTTCGATATTCCGTTTTTTTCTTAAATTTTGGCCGCCTTCGAGGGAAATCGGATCCTCTCTCCCGGCGGGATGGTCTTTCCCTGTGCCGGGAATCCTTCCGATGCCGAAAAACCTTATATCCTTCTTTACCCAACACATGCTTTATTGCTTTTCCGAGGAGATCCAAATTCATCCTATGAGGAGAACTTTCGCTTTCTTTCAGCTCTTTTGAGGATTTTGTGCCATGTCCTCTTTTTTTCTCCCCATGTTCTCCTTTTTTCTTGATCATATCCCCATTCGTTCTCCCACCCTTTGCATAAGCATCCATTCGAAGATAATAACGGCAAATGTTAATTCCGTCCCGGACCGTATAGGGTTTATTTTGGCGATGGGCCCGCTGGAGGTAATTGGTTATGTAGGCAATGAGATGATCCTTTGCATAGGGGACGTTAAATTTAAGTATCTCAAATTCATCCTCGCGATCGGGAAATTCAATAAATATTTGGGGCTGTAGCCGGCTATGCATATATTCGGGAACCTCAAAAGTGCTGGTATCCTCGTTCATAGTTACACAGACCCGGAAATCGGGATGGGCTTTCACTTTTATGCCAGCGATAATTGATTCTATATAGCGACGTTGGTCTAGGAGAGGTGCCAAAGATGCCCAAGACTTCTCCGCCATTCGATTTGCCTCATCCAAGATACATACGCCTCCCTCTATCATTGCGGTTACTAATGGGCTGGCATGATATTTAATGGTATTCTTGTCTCCTATCACGGGAGTAATAAGGAGATCTTCGGGGCGGGTATCCACCGTACATTGAAAGATATGGACGTTCCGGTTTAGTTTCTTTGCCGCACAATATGCCAAGGTGGTCTTTCCCACTCCTGGTTTTCCCAGTATTTGGGGGTTCATGGGCATATCGTGCTTGGGATCGATGATCATCCATGCTGCGAGTAATTGCTGTAAATACACTTCGTTTCCGATCCATTCCATTCCTTCTATAGTATCTGATTTGCTGAGGATGAGATCGACGCCGTCGATTGTGACGATTTTCCGAGAATTTCTGGTTTTTTTGGACATGTCGGGTACTCCTTTTTTAGTATTTTATTCTATTAGTATTGTATTGTATTAGTATTTTATTTTTCTTAATTTGGCAAGCAATTGGCGATTTTTGCGATTTTTGAATGCGGATAAGTAACAATCATGGACAATCATACACAAACCCCATATAATAGGATTAATTGTTGGCTTAAAAATTTGTTTTGTGATCGAAAGGTGAGTATTAACTGCAGTTTGGAAGGGCTAGATTTGTTTACATGATTATGAAAGGCTTTTTTGTAGTAATTTCTATATTTAAAACTGCTGAATGGATAAATATATAAATTTAATTTATGAAAGACTGAAAAAGGCCCTTAAACCCCGTTTCTCTGAAATATTTGTATACTTTTTATTTTCACTAATCAACAGGGAGCAATAACTTCATATAGATTTTTATTTTTTCTAAATTCAATTATGTGGTTGGGAACTTTTGGTTTTTATGAAGTTATTAAAAGTGAAGATATGGATTGATTGGGTTAGAAAATGATTGGTATTAGATTATGTATAGAAAATACAGATTTTTTCGGAAAAAAGAGGTTATGTTGATCTTCGATCTCGGAGCAAAGGCTAAAAATCGTTTTCGTATGTGAAAAATAGAAGCGATAGGAAAATCATCCGAAACTTTTTGTCGGACACTCTGTGCAAGATCTCCTCCCGATCATCCATTAAAATTGCACAACATTTAAATACATATTGCACTATATAATAATTAGAAACCATCATTCAAAATCGATCTGATTACTATGGGGTTGACTTAGGATGATGTATGTTTCAGAACTACATAAATAAAACGTAATTCACATTCCAACATTGCGGAGGAAAAATTAAAATGGCTAAAGTATTTGCATGGTCGCCAATTCGAGAACTTATGAAAAGTTCTGGCGCCGAAATGGTAGCGAAAGCAGCTGTCGATGAGCTTATTGGTTATTTGGAGAAATACGCGAAAGAATTAACCGTAAAAGGCTTAGAGATGTGTAGACACGCTGGACGGAAAAAGCTGATTCAAGACGACATAGAAATGGCACTTAACCTATAGAAACTCAACGTTAGGACCAATTTCTGATAAAATCGAACACATAAAAGAATTCACACCCCTTTTTTTACCTTTTATTTTCACTAAATGAGTTTACTCTTTTTTCCTTAAAATCTTTTTTATTTCATATTTTACCCCAGTTTCAATCAAATGTAAAAGATAGCTGTCGGCACTAAGCATTCCATGAAACTGATTTTCGAGCCGACGGCGGATCCAAGGTCGCTGCGGATACCAAGGCTCCCTATTCCATACATCGAAATATTCAATTTTTTATGCATGGAATTGCTGATTTCCCTTCATTTTAGGGCTTGAGGACTTTTTAGTGATTTATTTTCCATTAGTGCAAAAAGGATTGCAAAAGAAGTTATTCTTTATGTCTCCTCTTCAATTTGTGATGCGGGATGATATGTCTTGGAAATTGAGAAAAAAATTGGAGAAAAACTCACAAAAATTTAGAGGAAGATGGTTACAAACTTAAGAGAAGAAATCTTGGGGGAGCGGATTCAAAATTATTATATATCTTTAAGTTCCATTATATATTTAATAAATTATTGAATGGTTAAAAAAGTGGAGAGATAATGAAAAAAGAAAAAACCATGAGAGAAAAATTAGAAGAAATTGAATTACAAGAACCTGATTTTGAGAACATGGAAGAAAAAAGAGAAAATTTCAAGAGGGAAAAAGTAAGATATGAAGCATTTTTGCGGCGTTCAAGTTGCTTAAGTGATGATGCTCTTAACCGCCATTTCACCATATAATATAATATAAAAATTCATAAAGATATCAAATTTTTAGCTTTTTGTTTTTAAAGTATTTCTTTATATAATTTTAAGAATTAGGGATTAAGAATGACAAAATCGATCATATCGGATGAATTTATATTTAATTTCTCTGAGGAGAATTATTTAAAATTACTATCTTTTCCTGAATACCTCGACAAACAGGATAAAATTCAAGTTAAATACCTTTTCGAATATTTAACGCATCTGAAATGTGAAACTATAGTTGTTGAAAAAAATTATATGGATAAATACTACCTTGATGATTATTTACATTTTTATGCCAATTGTTTAAAAGATTACAAAAGAAATTGCAAAAGATTACATTTCTTTTCAACTAGTAATATTAATGAATCAGTTTTTTTTTCCAAATTAGATGAAGACAATAAAAATGATAAAACAATCAGTTCTAAAGGAAGTAAAGCCTCGCAGCTAAATAAAAATTATCTTGGTTTTATTGTGAATACTCCTTTGGATTCAATTATGATTGGTAGGACTATTCTCTCTGTTTATCCAGATACTCTAAAAACTAAATATCATGGGAATGAAAAAAAGGAACGACATTTCAATACTCTCAGAAGATACAATGCAAATTTATTTGGTATTGATTTAACTATTGAAAGTTTACCATTCCATGAACAAGATTCCACCGTCCATGCTTGCGCAACATGTGCTTTATGGACAGTATTGGAAAAGACGACTCATATGTTTGGATATAACAAGCCTACATCTTATCAAATCAAGAAAAATGCCCATAAAATTCAAAGTATTGAAAGAACAATACCTTCAATGGGTTTAAAAACAATTCAAGTAATCAATGCCGTAAGAGAATTTGGATTGGATGTAGAAGTTCGGGAATTCCAAAATACATTGGAAAAAACATTAAACCGCCAACTTTTCAAAGAAATCTGTTATTCATTCC
>CAZEPC010000168.1:807-9592 GCA_964513765.1 uncultured archaeon | reverse complement strand
TAGAGCGTGATTGTTATTAACAACCAAAGCCAGCACAAAAATGAAGCAGAATACAGTCAAATATCCATTGTATTGAGAAAAAATGGTCAAAATAGTATCATTATAGAGATTTACATTTTCTGGTCGGCTGTCCAATCCAACTGACCTTATCAAAAACAAATACAATAATGTGAGGATTACAATTGCCTGAGTAGATTTTATATAGGATTTGGCTTGAGCTTTATGATGGTAGATATCCGAAATTGCGAAATTAAATGAAATTATCTTTCCCTCCTATAGACTGTTTTCTTCTTCTTGATGAGAGATACTGCCAGAATCGCCAAATTCATCAGAATCGTTAGAATCGTTAGAATCGTTAGATTTATGAGAGATATACTTATGATTATTATCTCTTCCTTTTACCTCTTGGGAACTGAGAGACATAACAGGCTCATCAGAAGTGATGGCACCATCATCCAGTGTTATGAGACGATGGGCAAAATCGATCAATTTTTCATCATGTGTGGCAACAATAATTGTTTTTCCTTGATTTCTAAGTTCTTCAAAAAGACCAGCGATAAAATTCGCGTTGTATTTGTCCAAATTTGCAGTTGGTTCATCTGCAACTATTATAGGGGGATCATTTATTAAAGCCCGTGCAATGGCCACCCGCTGCTGCTCACCTGCACTTAATTGAAAGGGTAGGTGATTTGCCCTTTCTTCCAAACCTATCTTCTCAAGAAGGTTTTGGGCCTTTCTCTCACATTCCGACGGGGTTGCACCGCTCATTTGCATTGGAAACATCACATTTTCTAGGGCGGTAAAGGAGGAGATTAGGTTATAATTTTGGAAAATAAGACCAACCGTGAAGATTCTGAATATAGTGAGGGTTTCATCATCCATAGGGGTAATATTGATATGGTTGAGAAAGATCTCTCCCTTCGTACTTTTCTCTAATCCGGCCAACATATGAAGAAGAGTGGTTTTACCCGCACCTGAATGACCAATGAGTGCCACGTATTCGTGTTTTCGTATTTCCAAATCCACATGATCAACCGCCCGGATGATGTAATCTTTCAGATCAAAATCTTTAACCAGATTTTTCACCGAGATAAACGGATTTTTAACCTGTAAGGTTTCCATATCATATCTATGGTCAATAATTCTATCGAGATTTTCTTTTGTGTTTAACTTCATAACGGATTTTCCTTTAATAATAATATTTAATATTTTTTAGTGTGATTGGTTCTTGATTATTGCGTTAGGGAAATCGGAGTTTTTATTAATGGTAATGATAATTGCTGGCTTGTAAATGATATTTTCAAACAAAGACATTAACAAGCTTTTGGGAAATAAATTTTTTTTAACTACTTTCTGAATAAGAACGATGAATAATGCCAGTACCGATTGCAATCGGGAATCATCCTCATTCTTCTCTTTAAGGAGTTTTTGAAATGAGAAGTCATATTCTAGGGTTTTTCTGAATGGCAATTGTTTCCGAGGGATTAGTTGGGTTCTTTTTGGGGTGATCGTAGAAATCGTATTCTTCCATAGGCCTGGGAAGAGGGGGAATGAATGTCAATTCAATTTTATCGGTTCTTTGATAATCAACGATAACTGGATCCGGGAGATATTCAATGCAATCCTTTTCAAGCCACAGTTCAATTTCCGAGGGCAAGCTTTCCAGATGTATAGGAGTGAGACTATGATCATCCACCACCCTCATTTTGGGGACTAAGCCCACCTCATATGGAAATACATCGGAAGAACTTCATCCCATAGTGCACGAGTTAGCGATTAGAACCACTTCAGAACCCGAGTCTTCTTTATTCACCCTTTTCTTGGCATATTCAACAAATTCCTTTGTGAATAAAATATTAGGTTCCATGTTCTTATGGATGAATAAATACGATTCAAATAAAAATAGTTTTGGTTGAGGAGGAGAAAATTCAAAAGAATCAGTTATTATGGAATAAATCAAGATTTTTAAAAAATCCCAACAAATATACAATATGGCAAACAAATTTCATCTCAGCTTGATACTTTGGGATCAAAAATTGGGGGGCGTATTGGAGGCAGTTGCACCGAACCTGAACGTTTCCTCTAAAACTACCATGAATATTTATAACATGCACAGGATACGCAGAACGGGACCCAGCTACGGCACCATCAGATTAAAGCTCGATAATGGGGAGCGATATAATGTACTCACGTTCTTTACGGGATTCAGTGGGAGTACCAGCCCCGATGGATTTACTGGTGATTACGGGAGCGAGTTTGGAATAGCCGAGAGGGTTATTGCTCTTTTCCTTCCTATGGACGTAAAGGCCCAAGAATATGAAGAGATTTTGGCGAAGCTTAGCTCCAGGATTGTGCTTAATTCCGAGAAAATCGAGGAAAACATAGATATTGCGGGGAATCTAGTAAAAAAATCGGGATTAATACCCAAACCGGATGAATTATATGATTTTTTGGAAAGCCATTTAGACCGTAAGTTATCCTTGAGTGAAACGGAGATTAAGGATGCAAAACACTACGAAGTGAAGGCACTGCATTATTTATTGGAGGAAAAAAAGGACATCATCCAAGATTTACGTATTAATCCCGCAAAATCGGCATTGAAAATTGATCAGCAAAAATTGGATTCGGCCGAAAAAAAGGAGAAAAAAATAAAAGATCTTATCAACAAAATGCAAGCAATCAACACCGAAAAGCAAATGACCGAGGCACTCTCATCCCAGCAACAAGAGACCATCGATCAGCTGAAAGAAGATTACAAAGTCATATTCGGAACCCTCACAGAACAGATCATGATGTTGGAAAACGAACTGGGTGCGATCAAGGAATCTACCCAAGGACTGGTGACTGATTTGAATAATGCGCTGGCCGAAAAAATTCAGAAGATAGATGATCTTAAGGCAGAAGTCAAAAAGCTCAAGGCAGAACAAAAACAGGATTGAATATTTTTCCAAAAAGTTTTTATCACAATACTTTTAAAAATAAATATATTAACAACCAAGAAGGATCATAGAAAAACGTTCTTTCACACTTTTTTACCCTAAATTGTCCCAATTTTCTTAAAAGAGTTTTTTTAAATAAGATCTCTCAAGGAGGGGGAGATAAATGGTATATAGGTATAGTTAGATTTTTAGAAACTTGAAGTCATCTTTTTTAGAATATTCATTAATGCGACATAGGAATATTATGTTTTATATAAGTGGCTTAAGAATAGTATTATAGTAACACCTATGACGACTAAATTATAAAAGTGATTAAAATGTCTAAAAAAGATGTAGTAAATATTGTAGGAATGATTATCGGAGTGGTCCTTGCTGTTGGAGGATTTGCGGGACCTACCATCGTCAATTCTACACTCTTAGAGCCGAGTATGGCGGACGCAATGGTCGATCTACGTGATGGGCCCGTCCCAGGAGATGTACGAGAAATCGGATACCAAGATTATACCGATGACATCATGGCGGGGGCACTTGAATTAGTGAATGAAACGCTGGAAGGAGAAGAAAATATTGCGATGTTTGTGAATTATTCCATCGCAATGGAATTATTGTATCAGAATATGCAGGCAGCAATTGCAGTGGATTATGGAGTGAATGGCTATACGGAGGATCAAAACTTTTCGGTGGCTTTGAATGCATTCTTCAACAGCCAGGACTATTTTCCTAGCCTAGCAGGATTGCCGAATGATCCTTATGCGCTTATTAAAAATATAGATATGGGCGTGAATGAAACACATACAATGTTTTCAGGACAAGGGATCCAAGATCCACAACCTTTTACTGCGCTTGCAATGGGGCATTTCATTCAAAATGAGTCCGATACGGTACCTGGAATTTTTGAAGATGATTTTAATGGAGTACCCGGAGTTTTGGCATATTTAGAAGCAGTGAGTCCCGGAGTGGAAGCATACCTGACCTCATTGGCGGGTATCCCAGACCCCACATTATTAGACCCCTACAGAACCTTATATAATGCCACAGCAAACCAAATTTCATTATTTACCCTATATCTCACCCATTATTTATTCCCGACCACCAATCCCTTAGTCCCTACGGTGATTGGGGGACAGGTGGGTTTTAGCGTACCTGCATGTACCGGAGACACTGCATTGGATTATATCAAACTTCAATGGGCCACCAGCGTTCTCCTCCCAGATGGATTATCTTCCCTCGAACCGGGAGCCGAAGGTTTTGAACTCTTAAATACATCCATATTTACCAATTTTGGCCAAGTGCTTGGATTATGGGAAGCAAATAATGAAACATCCTTCTTGAATGAAACGGGAATTATAACGTGGTATAATGCGACTCAAGGAAGTCAAAGTGCAAAAGATGACCTCCAAGAAGGAACCAACTTCACCATGCCCCAAATTGAAGAAATCGTGGAGTGGTATTGGAATGATACCATGGGATACAATATCTGCGTGGGATTTGAAGTCTTGCTGAAAAATACTGTTGCCAGCGAGCTGAACATTCCTATGAATGAGTTTGAGATCTATGATGATGAAGAGTTTTATCGAAGGGTATTACTTTTACAATGGGAAAGAATGGCGGTGAGCGAGGATCCAGTCGAGATTGAAGGTGTTTCTGGCTTGGAAGCAAACCTCACCGAATCTAATTATCTGAATCGGACAACTAGATTGAATTTATGGAATGATTCATTTGCGTATGCTTTTACCACCGAACCTGGTATGGAGGTGTGGTTAAAGGCCGCAAAAGGGGATGAGGAGGCAATCACCGAGCTGAAGGAAAATGTACCACTTACAAAATCTCAAATCGGAGAGTTGGGAGAATGGATCCTTCATATGAGGGATGACATCCTACTTACCGTGGGGGTTGAAACAGGTGAAATAAGTTCCGGCACCAAATCCTTTGTGGATATCTTGAGGAATTACGGCATGTACATCGGAATCGCCGGAGTTGTCCTTGCACTGATAACCGGTTATCTAAAATTTAAGTAAGATAGTGGGATAATTAATTTCATTTTAATCCCTTTTTTTTCTCCTTTTTTCTCCTTTTTCTTGTTATTCCTTTTGTTATTCCATTTTATAGAACCAACTATCTTTTAGATCAAATATTTTAAAGATACCAACAATTATAAAAGGATATGGAAGAAACAGTCTTAACTGAAAGCAAGCCCAAAAAAGTTTTGCTGTTTTTTGGCGGTTCCATTAGTTTGGTTTTAGGGACTATCGGGATTTTTCTACCTATTTTACCCACTACACCCTTCCTATTGCTTTCCGCAGGTTGTTATTTCAAGAGTTCCAAAATGGCCTATCAATGGCTTTTACGCAATAAAATTTTCGGAAAATTCATCAGAGATTACCGGGCAGGTAAGGGCATATCGGTAAAAGTAAAAGTTTTCACAATCTTCATGTTGTGGCTCACAATAACCATATCTATATTTTTTATTGTTTTGGTTTGGGTTCAAACCCTTTTATTGGTTATTGCAGTGGCGGTGAGCATCCATATCATCCTCATCAAAGCCAGATCCAAAGAAACCCCGTAATCAATTAAATTTAGCATTGTGAAAATCTAATTTTTGAAACACCTCTTTTTTAAATTCTCAACGATGTAAATAAAAATCTTTACTATTTAGACGCGTTGTTGGGTTGTTTAAAAAGCACTGCTTCGCCGCGAGCTATCAGAGATTGTGGAGGATCCCTACAACCGTGGCATATTATTTCTTTGTATATATTTCCTCGATGTTACTCTCTTAAACCCCCTATAATTACTCAGAAATACATAAAAAGAGAGGTTTTATCAAGATAAATGGGACTATCTGAGATTTTGTGCTGGAAGTGTTCATTTCTATGTAGGAGGTCAATAATAATATTGTGATGGAGAGAGAAATGCAAGGGCTTATTATATTGGCTTTTTAATTTACCAGTTTTTCGGCATTTGGATGTGAATCATAATTCATTATTAATTACTATCTTAATTTTATTTTTTTTGGCTACGAACGAAAGGATATATCCCATTTTACTCGTTTTTATCCACATTTTTCGGGACTATAATTATCTTCCGGAATTAGGGAATTCTATTATGTCGTTAATAAATTATAAAAAAAATCCCATATTTTTCTTAGGGAATAAAGAATAATAGTCAACCTTATGTTGACATGTAAGGGTAAATTTTAAATACCTTCAATAACTTCAGAATATATAGAGAAACATAAAGAAGTGAACTTTCAAATCGAAATATTTCACATGTTTGGAAAATCACGGAAAAAAATCGGATTACAGAAACACAAAGTAAATTACAATTAAATTAAGGTGTAAACAAATGGCAGACAAGAAGAAAAAAAAGAAGAAAGAAAAAATAATCGGTATTGACCTAGGAACATCAAACTCCGCGGCAGCAATTATGATCGGAGGAAAGCAAGAAGTGATTCCAGCAGCCGAGGGAACAACAATCGGCGGAAAGGCATTTCCAAGTTATGTTGCCTTTTTGGAAGACGGAAATCGATTGGTAGGAGAGCCTGCAAGAAGACAAGCAGCCTCCAATCCCGACCGGACCATTAGAAAGATCAAACGGAAGATGGGTACAAAGGAACGTATCGAAATTGATGATAAACAATACAGTCCCGAAGAGATTTCAGCGATGATCCTTTCCAAAATTAAGAAAGACGCGGAAGATTACATCGGGGAAAAGATTGAGAAAGCAGTAATTACCGTACCAGCATACTTTAACAACGCGCAAAGAACTGCAACGAAAGATGCAGGAAAGATTGCAGGATTCAAAGTGGAACGAATTATTAACGAACCCACCGCTGCATGTTTGGCCTACGGTTTGGATAAAAAAGACGTAGAATCTGAGAAGATCGCAGTCCTTGACTTGGGTGGAGGTACTTTCGATGTTACCATCATGGAACATGGAGATGGTGTGTTCGAGGTTCTTTCAACCAGCGGTGATACCAGCTTAGGTGGAACCGATATGGACGAACTGGTCAAAGATTATGTAGTCAATAAATTTAAGGAAGAAACCGGTATTGATCTTACAAATGACAATCAAGCTATGATGAGGGTGTTAGAAGCCTCAGAAAAGGCAAAGATCGAGCTTTCTAGCACATATACATCACGAATTAATCTTCCATTCATCGCAATGGATCCCGAGAAGCAGAAACCCGTAAATCTCGATATTGAACTGACCCGAGCCAAATTAGAAGAATTAATCGATGATGTACTCCAAGATCTCCATCCTCCGATGGAACAAGCCATTGACGATGCGGGATTGGATCAGATTGACATTCAAAAGATCATTATGGTGGGAGGACCTTCCAGGATGCCTTGTGTTCAAGAGACATATCAAGACTTCTTTAATCGTAAACCAGAAAAAGGTGTTGATCCGATGGAATGTGTCTGTAAGGGAGCAGCAATTCAAGGTGCGGCCTTGAGCGGAGAAATAGACGATCTCTTACTCTTAGATGTAACCCCGCTCACCCTCAGCATCGAAACCTTAGGTGGAGTAGCCACACCCTTAATCGATCGGAATACAACTATTCCAGTAGAACGGTCTAAAACCTTTTCCACAGCAACGGACAATCAACCTTCGGTTGAAATTAATGTTTTGCAAGGAGAACGTCCAATGGCCAAAGATAACATGTCCTTAGGACGATTTCATTTGGACGGAATTCCACCAGCTCCACGAGGAGTACCCAAAATCGAAGTTACATTCGCATTAGACGCAAACGGTATCTTGAACGTGAGCGCCGAGGATAAGGGAACAGGCAAAAAACAATCAATCCGAATTGAGGCAAGCTCCAATCTCACCGAGGATGAGATCCAAAAGAAGGTTAAGGAAGCCAGGGCTCATGAGAAAGAGGACGAGAAGATGCGCGAAATCATAGAAGCACGCAACGAACTTAGCGGCATGGCGTTCCAAGGAGAGAAACTAATTAAGGACAACGAGGAATTGCTCAAAGAGGAGGAAGGTCTGAAAGACACACTTCAAGAAGCAATCGATGAGGCAAAGAAATTAGAACAATCCGAAGACCTCAGCAAAATTAAAAAGGCAAAGGAGAAATTGGAGAAACCGCTCCATGAGCTTGCCCAAAAAGTATATGGGCAACAAGGCGGACCGGGAGCAGCAGGTGGGCCAGGAGGACCTGGTGGAATGGGAGGAATGGATCCGCAACAAGCGGCGAAGTTTGCCCAACAACAAGCCCAGCAAGCCCAACAAGGCAGCCAATACGGTGGCCAAGGGGGCGCAACTTATGAACAATCCGGCAAAAAGGGTAAGAAGAAAAAGAAGAAAGTTGTCGATGTAGATTGGGAAGATGAAGACGAAGATTAATGAACCATGCCTCATTTAAGAACATAAAAAATAGGCAAAGGTTCGGTAGTAAAGGTAAAGTTAACAACAATCTTCAACAGAAAACCAAAAATTCCTATTTTTTTTTAATATTCTTTAATTTACACTAATTAACCATTATCAATTACACAATCACTCGTGCAATATTTACTCACTCACACATCAATCAATAATACAATAAATCATCCACTTAATACATTGTTGAATAACAAACTAAAGAAACATCAATCAATGAAACATCGATAAAGAAACATCAACCAAAAAGAAAGATATAAGCCATGAACGAACTAACTCTATATCTATTATCGTATCCTATATCATACATCACAGGATAACCATCAAACAATCACTAAAAATTTTCATTCATACCAGATGAACGAGGAATCTAGAAAATGTCAAAGGCAGAGAAACGAGATTATTACGATGTACTTGGTGTAGATAAAAATGCAAGTCAGGATGAGATAAAAAATGCATAT
>CAZEPC010000168.1:0-797 GCA_964513765.1 uncultured archaeon | reverse complement strand
ATAAAGACGCTACCCAAAAACAAATTAAGCGGGCTTTTCGGAAACTTGCTATGAAACACCATCCGGACCGAGGTGGGGAAGAAGAAAAGTTCAAAGAAATTAACGAGGCTTACATGGTCCTCTCGGACGAGGAAAAACGGAAAAAATACGACAGATTCGGGTTTAAGGGACCGGACATGGAAGGATTTGATTTCTCCGGTTCGGGCTTTCAATCTTTCAGCGATATTATGGACATGTTTTTCGGTGATGCTTTCGGCGGAGGCGGAGGCTTTTCCAGTAGTTTCGGCGGATCATCCGGCTTTGGAGGATCAAGAGGAAGGAGATCACGCAGAAGACGGCCCCAACGCGGATCAGACATCGAGAAGCAAATAAATATTACCTTTCACGAAGCGGTGTTCGGAGTCGAAAAAGAAATAGAATACCAAAAACAAGAGCCTTGCCATGTATGCAACGGGAAAGGTACCACCAAGCGATCAGGAATTACCACATGCAAAAGATGCGGCGGGTCAGGCAAAGTCACTGAAACACGACGTAGTATCTTGGGAATCGTCCAGCAATCTAGCAGGTGCCCAGAATGTAATGGTACGGGAGAAAAGATAAAAAATCCCTGCCGAGAGTGCAATGGAAAGAAAGTGGTGGTCAAAACCCATCATACAAAAATCAATATTCCTGCAGGTGTGGAATCCGGGGTCTATCTGAAAGTACAAGGACATGGAAACTTACCTACCAAGGATTCAATGCCAGGGGATTTAATCGTTGGAATTAATGTAATGAACAACACCGAATTTGAGCGGGAT
>CAZEPC010000167.1:0-9664 GCA_964513765.1 uncultured archaeon | reverse complement strand
ATAAAATTAGAGGATGAAAAAGAGTAAAGAAATCAAAAGAAAAATTATAGGATGATGAAAAATTATTTTTATTAAGAGATGAAAGAATACGATCTATTTGCATTCGGAAATATTTCAATAGATATTATCAGAACTCCTACCTCAGAGGTTAACATGACCGGAGGAGCCATTCTTTATGCGGCATGGGTGGGACACCAACTTGGCTATAATATTGGAATACTCACCAAAATTTCAAAAAATGATATCGACCGTGTAAAGGAATTTCCTCTGCCTAAAGAAGATGTGTATATTGTCCCTTCAAAGGAAACAACATCTATTTTAAATATTTATAACACAGAAGATAAAGAAAAAAGAATTTGTAAAAGTAAGGGGCGTGCAGAACCCTATCAAAAATCGGATTTTCCAGACTTTAAAGCCAAGATTATCCAATACAGCGGATTAATTCAAGGAGAAATTGACTTAGAGTTGATAAAATATCTTTCTGACAAGGGAAAGCTGGCAATTGATGCCCAAGGGTTACTTAGAAAAGCCTTTAAAAATGGAGATATGGAATTTGATGAATTCAAAGATATTAAAGAAGCAATGAATTATATTTATTATTTCAAAGCGGATGCCGCAGAAGCCCAGTTTATTACGGGAATTAACACAGAAACCCAAGAAGGGAGAACAGAAGCAGCCAAAATGCTTTTGTCATGGGGGGCACAAGAAGTAATCATATCCCACAATAAGGCACTCACTTGTGTGGTAAACAGCACGGAGATCATTGCACCATTCAAAAATAAAGGGCTTGAAGGGAGAACTGGACGGGGCGATACCTCATTTTCAACCTACTTATTAAAAAGACTTTCAAACAACCCAAGAGATTCAATAATGTATTCCGCGGCTCTTACTTCAATGAAAATGGAAATCCCGGGACCATTCAAGCAATCAAAAGAAGAAGTGGAAGTATACTTAAATGAAAATTACAATTGAAATCTTCCTGGGCTAAAATACGGAGATTCTTTGGGTCCCGCTAAGCGGATTTAAAAACGGAAAATCTTTTTTTGTTCTTTTTAAAATAACCAGTTTTTTATTTTTGGATTTTTCCTAAAAGTAAATGAGAGTTTTTACATATTGCTCAAATACTAAATATTTTTGTATCTATATTATGGTTTATATTTATTAGAATTAAAATGAAAAAGCAATCCTCTCTAAAAGATAATCAATCCATTCCATCTAAATTCTTGAAAGGATTAAAAAAAAAAATACCCTTTACAATTGCCATAAGATATACATTAATTTATTTGTTATTTGGGATATCTTGGATCCTCATTACAGATCAGATTGCCATCTATTTCGCAGAGGATCAAATGAGTTTAGAACTTTTCCAGCGGGTGAAAGGAATAATATTCATCATTATTACTGCTAGTTTAGTTTTCCTTCTGGTCAAAAAAGGAAGCAATGTAATGAAAGTCCTACATAAGGAGAAAAATGAACTCGAAAACACAATACTTCAATTTCAAAAATTTGAGATGATGGAGATTTATAAAAAGGAGATTGCCCACAATATCAAAAATCACTTTATGATTATTGAAAATCTCTCGGAATTTGGCCTCAATGAGAATCTGTCCAGAGAGCAAATAATGGAATATTTTGAAGACATTTTAAATTCAAGTAAAAGGGCTCATCAAGAGTTAAAGGAATTTATGGGGCAAACAATCCTTACTTCAATCAAGGGGAAGGAAAAGAGGAAAATGATTTCATTGAAGAAAATTATCAACGAAAATAAATCATCCTATCAGAAGCTTATTGGACAGAACTTTAGACTTTTCTTCGATCTTAATAATCATAATGATTATTATTTGAAAGTGATAAAGCATGATCTTGAACAAATAATACTTAATCTATTGATTAATGCCAGGTATGCGATCGAGAAAAGAAATAGAAAAACTAAGCTAAAGAGGGGAAAAAATATAATTCACATCGGATTGAGTAAAACTCTTAAGGGGGACATCAAAATAAATCGAAAAACGAAGGAAAATAAATACCTAGATGAAATGATTCAATCTGATTATTTCCATACCTTTCCCGACAAAAAAATCTTTTTCCAAATCACAATAACCGATAATGGATGCGGAATGAACAGCAATGTTCAGAAAAATATATTTAAACCATTTTATACCACCAAATCTAAAGAAAATGGAACCGGATTGGGCTTGATTATTGTAAAAAGATTAGTAGAAAAATACAAGGGAATCATCACCTTTGAATCGAAATTTGGAGAAGGGACAAAATTCCAGATATTTCTTCCCAGTAAAAATTAAGCCCAAAGCTATAATGTGGGGATATCAATATTTCCGTCCCGATCTGAGAGGCGATATTTTTTCTTACATCCGGGACATTTCACTTTATTGGCAATTCCATCGTAGCACACAAAGGTTTTACATTTTTGGCAAAATATTAAATGTTTATTCCCGCAGTAAGGACAAGGAGTTTCAGCGGCCATTCGCAAATTTTTATACCCCTTCGTTTTTAGCTTTTCGGGATCCCCGACTACTTCCTCAATCTTAACCGAAAAATGATGCCGAGAGTCAGGATCCTCCTCCCAATATACTATGAAGAACTTTTTCGTATTTTGGCACTGGACCAGTTGTTTAAGTGGGGAATGTTTGGGCTTTTTTCTATCCAATTTAACTTGTATATAGCATGAGATATCCTCATTATTTTTAACTAAGGGAATGGCAATAACATCCCCATCTTTCAATGTTTTGGGATGTGTTCCGACTTGTTTATTATTCAGATATGTGAGTGGAGGCTTATTTCTATCCTCAATAGTGTATTCCCCGTCTTTTATCCTCTTGAAAATGAAATGCTCTTGGGTCGTTTTAAAGGGCCCTTCTTTTTTGATTTCCTTAATTTTCCGAAACCAAGATTCATCGGCTTTATCATATAGCGCCTTGAATACCTCTTGAACATCTTGTTTTCCTATATGTTTTGTCCAATAGACTGGAACCATATAATAACCCAAAACCTGTTGTCCTAATGCGAA
Source organism: uncultured archaeon (assembly GCA_964513765.1). Taxonomy (GTDB): domain Archaea; phylum Asgardarchaeota; class Lokiarchaeia; order Sigyniarchaeales; family Promethearchaeaceae; genus CAZEPC01. The sequence continues at coordinate 6,636 of CAZEPC010000167.1, read as the reverse complement.
TGTAAGTTTAAGCTTTTCGATCATAAATGTTCATTTTCCATTACTTTATAAGAAATATTCGTGTTTCTTCCTCTTTATTTTTTGGTCTTTTTAATTTTTAACTATACGTGATCTGTTTTCTCTGTTCTGTAATCCATTTTAAAAACTGAGAAAATTAAGATAACCAACAAATAAAAACCAAATTTAAAAGATGTGAAAAATTCACTAAATAAGGGAGCTTAAATATTAGTTTTATATCACGCTGCCAAATTTTAAGATGAATACCATGACCAAAAAGACCGATTATCAACGGGAATTATCAACTCCGAATAGAGAAATAAAATCTCTCGAGAATAAGGAGAAAGAGATCAACCAAGAAAGTAAGAATCTCAGTATAAGAGAAAAAAGAAGTAAAGGAGAAGAAAAGGAAAACTTATGGGATAAAATTGGGATCCACCGATCATTGGCGAGTTTTTGGTTCAATTTTATTTTACTTATCATTGCGGCAGCGCCCGCATTATTATTAAATAGCTGGCTATTGCCAAATTATATTCTCCCTTTCCCCGAGGCATTGGGATTTAGAACCCTTACAATCGGTTATTTTGGACTCTTCTTTTCCATAATGGATTTTGCTACGGGACCCGCTGCAGAAAGATTTATCTCTCAATATGCGGAAATCAATCCCGAGAAAGCCCTGCATTATATCCAATTCTTTATTTGGTTCCAAGCCATCACCGGCCTCATTCAGATTACGGGGATCACGATATATTGTTTTACATATCTCGTTAATACCGATCTGGCCTATGCAATGTGGTTCTTTCTGATATACTCCATGACACAATTCCCCGGCATGTTAGCCGCCTATAAATCCACTTTGAAAGGATACCAACGATTTGATAAATCGAATATTGTAGATTTAGTGCAAGGATTGGTTTTTGAAATTGGAACTCAAGTAATATTTATTTTATTGGGAAGGAGATGGGGAATTGCCAATCCACAAATAGGGGAATTGATGGGAGCAACAATTGGATTTATTATTGGGAGGTATTTGGATGACTTCATCGCGATGGGACTTTCAATGTATTTCGTTAAAAATTTACTGGAGAAATATAACATTTCCATTAAATTTACTATTATCCCCGCCTTTAACAAGGAAGAAGTGAGGGAATCATTGCAATTTGGGATGAAATTGTTGGGAGCACAAGTTATCTCAACCCTCACCGACTATATCACACTTATGATGATGTTAAATTGGGTTTCAAATTACATCAGCATCATAGGATACCTCGAAATAGCCCGTTCTATGGCAGGATTGGTTTCTTCAATACGTTTTAACTTTACTCCATTAATTTCCGAATCTTATAATAACGGAAAAAAGAAACTGGCCCAATATACGGTCATGGAATATTTCCATCATTGGTATTACATCGGTCTTTTTCTGGTGCTTGCTATTGGGATGCTACTACCCTCTATATTAAGGGTCTTGGGCGGAAACTACGCAGCAGCAGCATGGATAATTCCTTATTATGTAGTGCCAAGATTATTGGTGACGCCAGCAGTAATGGGTGCAGAGGTCCTTCAAGCCTGCGATCTCCCAGAATATCGAACAGTAGGCATCATTACGGAAAAGACCGTAAAAATGCTCACCGTTTTCCTCTTTCTTAGTCCCTATGGGTTTTTTCCAGATGCTGGGCTGGAAACAACCATAATATTATACGTAATGCACGATATACCGGCGTATTTGGCAATTACTTATGTAGAGTTCTATTTTGTTTCCAAAAAGGCATTTCCCGTTAAGATAAACGTGTGGCAGACCTTTGGGGCCGGGACCTTGGCTTGTATTCCGTTAATCGGAATAAATATGTTCTTTGACTGGATCCTCCAAACTATGTTCGCAAATAGCGCCAGCACCGTGAGCCTCATTGCCTCTGCAGCAGCTATTGTTGTTGCCGGATTTCTGGTAGTTCCGATATTTCTCTTCTTCTTTTTTGGGATATTTGGTGGTTGGGACGATGAGAGTCTGGAAGATTTTCGGAAAGCTGTAGAGCTTTCAGGGCCCAGCAAATTCATTGTAAGTGTGTTTTACAAAGCAACAAAATTTGGCTATAAGCATTCACTTATAGGGAAGAAGAAATGCGAATATTACCAAGAAGCCGAAGAAGAGATAGAACAACTCATGATGATGAAAAGATAACAATAAAATTAAGATAAAGACAAAAACAATTGAGTTCTCTTGCTTTTTCTTGTCTTTTTTGAGATAAACATAAGTAAAATGAGAAAAAAGGCAAAAATCAAAAAATCATAAGACAGTCGCTTTTTATATAACTAAGTGAACTAATCATTAGTATACACACACACCTAACTTCTTTTTTCATTCCTCAGAAGAGAAAAACACACACACACCTTTCTTTTTATTCTCTTCTATTTTTCTTTTACTTTTTTCGCTCGTTATGGGCATTTTTTTGATCTTTTTATATTCTCCATTAACTAGCGGAAATATCAAAAAAATACATAATAGAGCATAAAACCAGAATCGATGATTGCTGCGACTGAGCTCAAAAAGCGCCAATAAAGGGAAAGACCATAAATCTCTTCAGATGCCCTCACTATCCAAATTATATATCCAAAAAATATTAAAGCATAGAGTGAGGCAGACCAATCAACCTTAGGAACATATTCATTTCCGATCATAACAACACAAGCATATATCGCGGCCCGATAGACCATTTTATAGAAGAATACATTGGCATTCTTTATACTCTTATATTCGGGAGAGTACCTAACGGGAATGAGCATAATTAAAAGAAAACTAAGAGCAAGGTTTTCGAGATAAAAATAGCTCAATATTCCTGCAATTCCAGCTGCAAGAAAAGTTAGGATTTTTCCATGATCTCTTATCCAAACTTTGATAGATTTGATCATTTGAAAAATGAATTGGTAAATCTTGGTGAGTGTCTGAATAATCTTTTCAACCTGCCCCTCAATCCATTTTTCAGCAAATATTAATCTCTCCTTCATCCATATACCGAATGATTTGAGCCTCTGCCATATTGATGTGAATAAAGTTGAAAATATCCCAAAGACGGCTAGAATCGCCTTTTTTGAAATCATAATGATCTTCTTATGATGGAAAAGGAATAAAAATACAATTGAAAGTAGGATCCCGGAATGGATTACAAATAAGCTATTAAAAGACATAAAGAAAGTAATAGTGGCTATGGAAAATAGGAAATACATAATTATATCCAAAATCCGGTCATTATAAAAGAAATGAAGCCCGATCGAAAGTGGAATAACTCCCCAGATCAAGGCCCGGGCGATTGCCCTCATCAAGATTGCATTTTCCATTGCTCTTATTTGAGGTGAGGAGGTAGTCTCCGTACTGGCAATAAAGACGGCCGTGCCCAGGAAAAATGATCCCACAAAGTGTGTACTTTTTAAGAGGATACGATGGATTTTGTTTTGAATTGTGTTTTTTATCCAATGGAAATTTTTCCTATCCAGATATATCATCCCAAACCCAAACCCAAACAAACACAGCAATATTACTTTTAATTTCATTAATAATAATACCACATCATCTTGGAGAGAATAACTTAGGAATTTAGAACATATACAAGTGAATATAGTTAAAATCTCAACATAGGATAAAATCCCCAAAAACTGCATTCTTGAAGAATAGGTATCCCTAGAAATAGAATAACCAGATGGAAGATTAGAAAATTTATTTTTAGTAAATTGGAAATTGTTGTCGGTTTTTTGGAGGAATGAAAGATACATAAAATTCAGCGTAAACCACAGAGCAATAATAGAAGCATTAAGAACCGAGAAATAGAACCCGATATCCCGAACAATTACAAGCCACGATGAAATTATAACAAAGAGCCATTCAAAAAATCTAAACTTATGAATGGAACTCCGGTATAAAGGTAAAAAGGAATATTGAATCTCGAATTCGGTAAAAATATAGATGATTATGGCCATTAGAAGTAATGCAACCGACCAAGATAAGCTTGAAAATAGCCACATCCCTATTTGAAAAGTTATCAAGCCATAGATTGTTCCATTGAATATAAATAAAAACCGTTGGACGTACTTTTGGGAAATTAAATCCAATTTATGAAATGAATAGAGTCCCGATATCGCGAAGATCAGACTAATACTTGGGACTTTAAAAAATGAAAAGACCAGCATACCCCCAAACATGGTCATCAAGGTCGTATTTACTCCAAAAAATAGAGCGATATAAATATTATTATAAAACGCCGTATGTTTCAGTAAGAAAATTTGCCCATAATTTAGGAATAAAAATAGAATTCCCAAAACCAGTTTTTGGTTTATAAATGGGAAAAGAATAAAGATGATGCTAATATTCATGCCTAAATATACCAATATTAGACTCCGATATATGGTCTCTTGGGAAATATGCTTCAAAATATAATAGTCAAAAACGCGCAAACAAAAGAACAAGCTTCCAAAAAAAAGCAAGCTTTGAAATGAATATTTCATGTAGGCGGGAAAAAGAACATCGGAAAATAGATCCAGAGAGATCAGAACTTTTCTTGCTAAAACAAGGGAAGAGGAAAGATAAAATATCCAATTAGAATAGAGAATATTCGATTGGAGGAATGATTGTAATGATTTTATCCCATAACTTATTTGATATTGTTCAATCAAGTTTTTTGCTATGAGAAAAAACATAGAATACAAAACTAAAAATATGAGTAAATTATCAAATCCCACAATTAAGCCGTAATGAGAAAGAAGAAGGGAAATAAAAGCAGGGAAAAGAATTGATTGAACTAACCAAAGGGTTAAGATATATTTTCTCTTGTCCCTTTTGGAAAATATCTGGTATTTTTTTTGTTTAATGAAAAGTCCGATTAAAATTTCCATTGATATGTAAAGAATGAGGAAAATAAGAGCTTGATGTTGAATAATGAAGGATGATAACGGAATGATAAAATCAATGGCTAAAAGAACAATCCCCAATGCATAAATGTGCCCCATAACTGCCTTGAGATAATTAAAAGCAGAAAGGGTTTGATAGAAAAAGCTGGTAAAAGAGATAATAAAAACCGCAGCCGCCCCCCAACCACTCATAAGATCAAGGGATAAAATAACTTCCATGAGAGAAAGGCTGAAAAATAAAGACATCCCGATCCAAATTATTTGAGAACCAATCTCGGGAATAAATCCCCGTTTTTGATAGATCAATATGGATCCGAATGTGAAACCGATTGCCAAAAATAACCCCAATTGTTCTAACCCATCAATCAGATTAAAAGAAGCTTTAACGACCAAAGCAATATTTGCAGTGGACATGGCACTTAGAAAATATTTTAGGTTTTTTTCTTTGAATCCAATCATCTTTCCAGAAAGTAAAGCAAAAGACATGACTATCAGGGTAATATTCATCGTGATTGCCGGATGAATGAACACTAAAATTAAAAAAGAATAGAGAAGTGAGGCAATACTGAAATAGATCATCAAAAACCCCGCCGTGAGAGCTTTTGAGGAATCAATTTTATTGGAATTTTTAATAGGGGGGAGATGCCCGTATATAAAGAGATAGGTCCCGAAGATAAGATAAATCAAGGGGAATTTCCACTTTGCAATCAGATTAAAGCCAAATAGCAGAAATATTACATTTATCAACCCAATTAAGAGCCAGAGAGAACTGAATATCTCCCATCTTTTAAATCGATAGATTACATATTCTAAAGAAAGAAGAGTGAGAAAAGTCATAAATAAATTTCGCAAGAAAATATTATCTGTGTATATATTTTGGCCAATCCAAGCAGTGAGAACAACAAATTCTACCCAAAATAGGATGAGGTGTTTATTGAGACTATGCTTCAACTTTGTGAGGAATGTGGGCAAATAAATTAGCGAACAAATGATAATGGCAAGGATTATGGATCCATTAATTGAGGAATCTAAAATGTGTAGAGCCAAGGTCATTCGGTCAATCCCATCAACTAGACTTAATATCAGAGTAAAATTAGCAAGAGGCAATAGATTCCAAACGTACCATCCTTGGTCCCAAATCTTTTTATTAAATCCCCTATGATGGACCCCAAGCAAAATGAAATAAAGAATGATGGCAATATCACATGAAATCGAAAAAACTACTTGTGGTTGAATTTTTATCCCGATACTAGGTGCAGATACACTATTTGAGCGGGAAAGAAGTATATAATACAAGAAAGTCCCTAAAGATACCGAACTGAGGAAACTTAAAAACAGTCTGAAGGATTTTGAATATTTATCAGATTTTCTAAACATTAGAATAATAAATAAGGACGAGATAAATAGGCTCAAAGAAAAAGAAATCTCTTGAAGATTAGGGGTATCTATGAAGAGATATTCTAACCCAATAATTGCAAGCCCACCAAAAAGTGAACAGAAAATAAGAAAAATGAAAAATCGCTCCCGATGAGCTAGCTTTTTAATCAAAATGAGTGATAAGACAACAATACCAAAAAGAAGAAACGGGGTAATGAAATAGATAAATTCAGGATATTCGAAGAAATAAGAGATATACACAATTACCCAAGAGAATAGTGACAAATAACCAAGTAAGGATTTAATTTTCCATCCCACCTCACTTTTTGGGAGACTGCCTTTTTTCTTCTGCAAGGTTTTCCATTCCAA
>CAZEPC010000166.1:0-9709 GCA_964513765.1 uncultured archaeon | reverse complement strand
CAAGTGTTCCAAGGATCGAGAACTGATGATCACCTCTGCATCTTCTTCAAGGAGTGCTTGTGCACAGGCCATTCCCAATCCTTTACTACTCCCTGTGGTGACTATAACTTTATTTTTCAGTAATAAATCCATTTTACTCAGATTTTCCCCTAAACTGGTCCATTTTAAGTGCTTTTTGTTTTTCTCTGGCTTCCTCCGAGGCAAACCCCATGTAATGTGATTCCATGGCTTCCGTAATGTCTGTATAGCCCACGTCTCCGGGCTTGGCCTCCCCTAACATAAATGAGGTAAACGAATCCATCATGGCCCGGTCTGCACCACCATGACCTTCAATATGAATTCCCGATTCATGTATTATCCGGGTTTTGGTATGCCTTAAATCTCTCACCCATAACTTTTCCCCGTTATACCTGAAATAACCCCTAATAGTGCCTTTGGTACCAAAGATTCGTAATTCCCTCCCTTCCAAATCTGAAAGTCCCGTACTAATAAGACTGGCCACCTTTCCGTTGGGAAATTCATATGTTGAAACAATATGATCGGGCTGATTATTATGAGAATGATATACACATTTTCCATAGGGTGTTTCCCGCAATGCTTTCCTCTTACCTTCAAGAGAGGTGTCATTAGTCATAACAGTAGCGGGCCAATGTTGCCAATTTATAAAATTCTTCAGAGGTGGAATAAAAACTGAGAGAAATTTCAATAAGCCCTTAGATTTGAGCAATAATTTCGAGAAAAACCGAACAAATCTGTTGTGAGAATGTGTACCAATTTGCAAAAACGGAAGGGCCCGAATATAGAACCGAGGTGCATACCAAGGACAGGAATCTGACACAGGACACCCATCAATACACCTTTCTGGTGCCCCTTCGGGCGCATTTTCCTCACAATAATGGGTTAAGCCCCCTGTCGCTTTCACATTTCTACTTTTTTCTCCCATGATCCAGTACATAAGATCTAGATCATGGCAAGTTTTTGCTAAAATAAAAGGTGCCGAGTGATCGGTGTGGCAAAAGGGACCACGCACATAAGAATGAGCGAAATGCCAAAAAGATACGTTCTCGCTATGTTCATAGTGAATAATTTTTCCAATCTCTCCTGAATCCACAATTTCCTTCACCTTTTTCCAAAAATCAGTATATCTCAAAACATGGCACACTTGCACGAACTTCTTTTTTTGCTTTGCCAGCTGTTCAATCTCACGACACTGTTTGATTTTTGGTGCAATTGGCTTCTCTAATACGAGGTTATAATCAAGACCCAAAGCCCTCATGGCAGGTTCATAATGCAAAAGATCGGGAGTACAAATAAAGGCAACTTCCGCCAATTTCCCAACATCCTCATTCATCATTTCCTCCCAGGAACTGAAGGCTTTGTTATCGGGGATGTTGTGTCTTTTTTGAAAATCTTTCCGTTTATAATCGTCTGGTTCGGCAACAGCAATGAAATCGAGCCGATCGGGATTATCCTCGGCATATTTCCCATAAGCATACATACCTCGGGATCCCGCCCCATTCATTACCGCTTTTACTGGATCACTCATAAGTTATATATGATCTTCTTTGAAAAAATAACTTGTGCTCGTAGAAACACAAGTTGGGGAGAAGAATTAAAAAACAAAAAATATCATCACCCCTTTTAGAACTTAGGATGAAAAATGGATACCAAGAGTCATATTGACAAGAACATTCTTTCTCCAAGAAGCATGGATCCAGATGATCTATGGGGCCATATGAATAGTTTTACTTATAAGGGAACACTAACCCTAAAAAACTTAGATAATGGACAGCCTTGTGAGTCGTGGGATGCACTTTATCATACCGGTCACTATTTATGTATAGCCGCCATGAGACTCAAAAGGACCCGGGATAAAACCATTATTACCCATATTAATAAGAGTTTAGATGTCATATTAACCCATGGCATTAATTTTAGGGGATTTAATAGTCAAGGTGAGTATTGGAAAGATTATTTATTAGAAAAATATTATCCGCAATGGGGAGATAAGATGGTTTTCCGGGACACTTCCAGAGACCAGATCTTGGGCTTAAATATGGGACTTTATTTCCTTTATGATTGTTTAAAATATGAAAGCCCTGAATATGAAGCCATTTTAGACAAAGTGAATAAAATCGCAAAGTTGGCCAGAAACACCCTAAAACAGAACAATTATGATTTAGGGACCACCTATGGGGATTGCCAAACATATCGTTTACCCTTTTCATTATTATATAATATGCTATTGGATGAAAAATTCCGTGAAAAATTGCATCATTCTCAAAAATCGAAATGGTATTTTAGAATTTATAGCCTTTTGCAACCAATTTTATGGAGTATTCCAAGGATTCACCGAAACCAGTATTTCTCCCTAGAGCTCAGCCTTCAAACGTTGTTCTTAATTGCGAATTGTTTCAACAAGGGAAATGACGGGACCTACAAGCAAAAGATTAGAAAAAACGCAGTCAAGGGAATGAAACGATTGGTAAAATTCTGTAAAGATGATGATAATCTCTATTTTGAAGCTTTATACCAATACACTACTGGAGAAAACCTTTATGATCGCAATTACTTGGTAGATTTAGAACAGATATTCTCGGAATTTTTTAGAAATGAAGTGAAAACACAAGATTTTATATGGCAAAGGCATCCTAAATTTCGATATAAACCGCGGGAGGAGTGGAAAAACTTTTACGCTCCTTATCATGACTATCTTATTATCTATGAGATGAACCAATTAATGAATTAGAAAAAGGAATACACAAAACCTACAAAAAACCTACACAAAACTCTCAAAATAACCTACAAAAGAGTGAAAATTTGTAATAACAACCTCTGCTTTATTAAAGAAAAAACCATTCTTTAAGTCAAAAGAAAAAATAGAACTAACTCGGGTATCTTGTTAAATTTTTACCAGATTCCCATAAATTACAAACCACTTTAGGGGAATAACTTATTGAAATCATCAGATAAAGACGCAGTTAATTCAGACACAATTAAAAATTCAGCATCATTTGAAATACAAGAATTGGAAAATGGGAATAAAAACCCAGAAATGGAACCCAAAGAGATAAAGAATATGGATAAAGAGGAGTTATGGGATCAAATCGGTTTCCATAAACTTCTTGCGGGATTTTGGTATAATATTACCTATACCCTTATCGGTATTCTCCTATCTGCCACCCTTATGGGAGCCTTGATGAATATGTTTTATCCCTTCCCTGAAAGTTTGGGATACAAGCAAATGGTTTGGCAAACATTTTCCGTGGTATTTTTGGCATTTGATTTGGGAACAGGTATGGTCATGGACAGATATATCGCAAAAGAAAACATTACCAATCCCCGTAAAATGATGAAATATATCCAATATTTCATTTGGTATCAGGCGATTACCGGACTTATCCAAATTACGGCCATCTCGATTTATGCATTATATTTTGTTCCAGATAGTAACAAAGCATATGCAGTATATTTAATGTTAATTTGTGGATCCACTCAATATCCCGGATTTTTAGGTGTTTTTCGAAATGTATTAGATTCTCTTCAGCATTATAATAAAACTCAACTGCTTAATTTCCTCACGGGAACTCTTTTTCAAAGGCTTACAGAAATAGGATTTGTTTATTTAGGGAAATTATACGGACAGGCCCATCCAGAAGTAGGGGAGATCTTGGGTGTTTCAATTGGAGGAATGATTGGATTGTATGTGGATGATTTTTTCGCCATGCTTGTGTCCGCAAAGTTTTTCGCGGGAGTGATGGAAGATTATGGCATCAGACCAATTGATTGTCTGCGGGTAGATTTTACTTGGGAAGAAGTGAAAGAACCCTTTCTTTACGGAATCAAGACAGGTATCCCCGGACTTATCAACTCCACATTGGGTTTCATTAATTTCACCCTGTGGGTCAATTATTTACCACAATATACCACTTATGCTACTTTGGCAGCTATCGGAACAAGCATCCCAAATGTAATGACATGGTTTGGAACCCCCCGAATCTCGGCTTTACTTTCCGAGTCCTATCAAAACGACAAAAAAGATCTTACCCGATATTATATCGGTCAATATGTTCGATTTCATGCGGAGATCCAAGGATTTTTCGTACCCTTACTATTGATTGTATCCACAGTCCTACCAATTGCCTGGAACGTAATGGGAATGGTAAATTATCTACCTGCGATCATATTCGTAGTTCCTGGTTTAGTATTGAGGATAGTAACTCCGTATTTAGGGATTCCCAATCAACTTCAATATGCAATCGGAAAACCAAATTTTGCAATTATTACAAGCCTCTTGAACAACATAATGAATACAATATTCTTATTAGGCACGATTGTATGGTGGAATATCCCAGAGAAAAATGTGGGTGCGATTCCTTGGTTGTATGTGTGTTATACACTACCCTTTGGAGTCTTATTTTCTGCTCTGAATTATTGGTTTGTGAATAAAAAAATCTTAACCCTTAAGATCCCCTTTAAGCAGATTTTCTTTGGGTTTGTAATTCCCGCGTTTCTAACGTATGGAGCAACCTACCTTGGAAAAATTTTGATATTTGATAATCTTTTCCCAAAATTCGGATTTTATGTTGCGGCAATCGTATCAGTGGCAATATTTCTTGTTGCCATTTTAGGAGTTTTCTTCCCATTTTCCGCATTATTTGGAGGGTGGGATGACGAAAACTTAGCTGAGTTCGAGAAAGCCGCCTATATGGCTGGACCAAGCAAGATGTTTGCTATCCCTGTTTTTAAATTGGTAAATTGGGCGTGTAAAAAAAGTAAATACCATAATAAATTTGCGCCAGATATGGAGACAATCGAGCGACAGGCACGAGAATTGTTGATGATTAAGCTGGCAAACCGAGAAGAGTTCCAAGAGGAAAAAAAATAAAAATTTTTTCAATTTCCTATAATTCATTTCTTAGTACTTGTATTTTTGTTCTTATGTCTCATGAGAAAAATCTATAATTGTTTTGGTTTTATATTCCTCGTTCGGTCTGAGCACAACCCAGTCCTTGAGTTTTGGAATTTGAATCGAATTTGTTGGTTTCATTGTCTCAATACAGATCCCAAAATGTTCTTTTAATTGTTTTCCAAAACTTTTCATTGAATCCATATCATTGCCCGAATAAACAACCATTCCAGGTTCTGTCGTGGATACATGCATGACAAGATCATTTTTTTCAGAGAAAAGCCTTGCCACTTCTTTAATCTCACCTTTATTCTCTGGATCGGTGATAAAATTATGGTCGAGATCCCCAAATTCGCTGAAGATTGTACTTAATTGCTTTTTTGAGGTTAAATCAATTCCAAATTCAGCAATCGGTTTGATTTCCATGGGTGCATGGGTCCGTTTCCCCAATCTAAGTAATTCAGCAATAGTTTTCAGTACAATTTTCACATTGTGAATCTCAAGGTATTTTTCTGCATTTATTTCCAGGCTAAGATTATCAATCCTCTGAAAGATGCCATCCAAATTCCAATAAGCATGATTAGTCATATTTACAATCGTGGTTTTGTTTGTTTTTCCGTGAATTTCCCAAGAGATACTCATTGGCCTAATCCGGTAGGAAATTATCGTTTCTAATCTTCCGGGGAATCCTTCCTCTCCATCGGGAGAGATATACCGAAATTTCAAAAGTACGGAGTTATCCTCTTCTTCAAACGCCAAACATTCCCATATTTTCTGATTAAAAGCCTCAAATCCGCCATGTTGGGAGTGTACCTTTGCCATGTTTTTTGAGAGTTCAACCAACTCACCATCAAGCTCATACCTCCCAAATGCAATCAATGATGCCACCCGTCCCACTATACAGCCTTGATAGCCGGGGAGTTCTTTTAATTCTTGAAGTGAATCCCTCCCATAATGAATGTCAATCATATCTCCATCCTTGTTTGGAACACGAACTTGATTAATAGCCGCCCCCACATTAAGAAAAGACGCGGTAAAGCTGTTTTTTTTATCTTTGATTTCATATAAAATCACGTCCTTTCCTTTCAAAGTTCCCCATTTTTTTTGTTGGATATTCAAATGTTCATTACACTTCCCGATGACTTACTCTTGGAAATAAAAACCCAGCTCTGCTTTAAATTTATGGACTTTTTTTATTAAGAACATATCACAAATTTTGAGGGCTATGAATTTTATCAAATCAGAGCAATCCCATTTAACCAGTGGGATTTTATAAAAAAACCCCATCATTTTTTTAAACAAAAAGTTAAATTATAATATTAGTATCAGCAGAACTTCAAACAAATCTAAACAAATCAAAGAAGTGCATATTAATGGAAAAAAAATCGGAAGAAGCAGTTAAGAAGATTTCAATCTTCGGGATTCAAAATGCGGGAAAAACTTCAATCATCACAGTCCTAAGGAGACAGTTCGACCTCCTATCTAAATTGAAACCTACGGTTAAAGTCGAAAGAACGTTTCTCGATATTTTGGGTAAAGATATCTTGGTCTGGGATTATGGGGGACAAGAGAAATACAGGAAAGAATACTTAGAATCGCCGAATAGATATTTTACTGAGATCAATACCATCTTTTATGTCATAGACATTCAGGATCCCGATCTTTTAGGATCTAACATAATGTATTTCGATGGATTGTATAAGAGGGCAAAGAAATTTAGTCCCGATGCCAAATTCGTATTTCTCTTCCACAAACTGGATCCCGATCTAAAATTACCTCAGAATGCCATCCAGTTGCAAAATAGGTTTTTAGATGCCGTTTCTTACCATTTCGAAGAGGATGAAAAGGAGTATCAATCATTTAGAACCTCAATCTATAATCCTATTAGTATTATAAAGGCGTTCTCTCAATCATTAATCACAAATGAAGAAATTCGGAAAAATGTATCTGCGATTTTAGAATCATTCTGTAAGGAATATAACCTCTTGTTTGCAAGCAGTCTTTCCAAAAACTTTTACGAATTGGGATATTACATTAAGGAAAATTTCGAGGAAGAATACCCGGAAACTTTACATGCCATCTTCAACGACATTCACAAAAACTTAGACCATTGGATTGATCCCACAATATCTCCAAGAAAACAATGGGGAAGCATAGGTGTCTTAAACACAATTTATGCATTTCAAAATAAAGATATAACAATCCCCATCATGAGTATCCTGGCCTTTGATGCAAGCGTGAAAGAAACTGAACAAACTTTACAAGGCGCATTAGACGAACTAAATGAGGAACTAGTGAAAATATTAAAGAATTTAGAAGTCGCTGAAATCTTAGAGTTATGATGAAAATAATTCCAGAATAGAGTGAAAATTTAGTCGTTTTCTTTTTTTCGATTAATAAATTCATCAAAAGTGGTTTCTTCCATTTTTTTAGAGACAAAATCCCTTATTTCTGTCATAAAATTAAGCAAACCCTCATTTTGCATCAATGGTGTTTCATCGAAATAAAACTCACTCACAGAATTAATAGGGGCGAGTGCTCCATCCATAAGCCGCACAATTTCTGCAATACTAATATCTCCTGGCTTTTTTGCCAACCGGTATCCTCCATAAGGACCCCTACGGCTTTTCACGATCCCTTGATTTTTAAGAGTAAGTAAGATTTGTTCCAAAAACTTTTTTGGTATCTTTTTTCGTTCTGAAATCTCATCAATTTTAACATAAGAATCTTTATTTTGTTCTCCTAAATCAATAAGAGCCAAACAAGCATACTCACTCTTGGAGGATAATTTCATTTTTTCAAAGATTAAAATGAACAGCTCCAAAAAAACTTTTAAACTCATATTTTAGGAAAATCGAAAAAGAATAATAGAGAGTATATGGCGCATTTAGGGCTTCAAATAAGCTTAAATAAAGATTAGTGACTAAAGAAAGTTTTCCTAACCAAATTAAAGGAATTAATAACTTGAAATCCTTTCTCCTTCCTTAAAAACTTTTTAATTTTTTTTCACGATATTCTATATAGACATAGTGGAGAATATTTTTATTTAATAATTGTATACTATGCCTATAGACAATATAATAAAAGCTGAAAAAATATGAATATTTCGATAACTTTTGGATTAGGATTAATACTCCTCGCTTTTGTATGCGAATATATTGATTCCACACTAGGAATGGGATATGGAACGACTTTAACTCCCATGCTTTTGATATTGGGCTTTGAACCTTTACAAATAATACCAGCAGTGTTAACCTCAGAATTATGTACTGGTTTTTTAGCTGCGTTTGGACATAATAATGCAGGAAACGTTGATTTTAGCATTCCCATTAAAAAACCTAAATATGTCATGAATTATATTCGGCAAAATGGAATTAAGAATACTTTCCAAACTTCAGTTTCAAAAAATCTTAAAATAGTAATTTTACTGGCTTTTTGTAGTACAATTGGATCTTTATTGGGTGTATCAATCGCAATCTCTATCCCAACGGTTTATTTGAAAATATATATTGGAACTTTAACTATTATTATCGGAACTGGGCTTTTATTATTCGGAAATAGAAAATTTAAGTTTTCTTGGAAGGGGATTACAAGTTTGGGAATATTGGCATCATTCAATAAAAGTATAAGCGGGGGAGGATATGGACCTGTTGTAACAGGAGGGCAAATGTTTTCAGGTGTTGAACCAAAAAATGCAGTTGCCATTACGTCCTTTTCCGAAGGGCTTACATGTAGCATTTCAATCATTTTATATTTAATTACAGGTACGAATATAGAATTCAATCTTTTTCCCTATATTATAATTGGAGCGATTCTTTCTGTTCCTTTATCCGTAAAAAGTGTAAAAGAGATGGATAAAAGAGAGTTTAAATCCACTATTGCAAAATTTACCTTGGCACTTGGAATTTTCACTATTCTTAAGCAGTTTTTTTAATGGTTTAACTGATTTGCGAAAGAATTCCCCATCCCTTTAGGGTGGGGATGAATTCCGCTCATAATACAAATATTTCTATTTTTGGTTTAGTAAAATCCATAGGTTTTTTTTGGCTCTTTTCTTCTCCAAATAGATGCGAAAGATAATCAAAAAAAAGAAATGGGACAGGAGATATTATTATCATAGGCAGAAATTGTTCCAATGGAAAATCCGCCATGAAACACTAGAAGAGGAAACCCAAAAAGTAAAATTTGTACTCAGAGAGTTAAAAAATTTTGGATTGATTCCTACAAAAAACTATAATCGGGAAAAATTCCTCCATTATCGAAAATTGGTGCATGAACATTTTTACGTGATTTGGACGGCCATAAATCCGCCCATGGAACATTTACTTTTTGCCCTCTCCGAAATAATTCAACCAAAAAATATCTTAGGAATAGGGATTTTTACGGGAAATCCGGTAGCATGGTCTTTGGGTCCCGCAATAGAATCGACATATGAAGTCGAAAAAATGGCAGCCGTAGAAATAAATAAGGAGCATGCAGAATATTGTGATCAAAACTTTAAAAAAATCACCAATAAAAACCCAGATCAAGCCTTCCAAGATAAGAAAGTTAAAATTCATGCCAGAAACGGGTTTGATGTCATCAACGACTACAAAGATGAATCAATTGATTTATTGTATTTAGATGCTAATGGATTTGACCCAGAAACCCAAAAAAATTCAAAAAATATCAATACAACCCTCCTGAAACGGGCCTATCCCAAATTAAAGAAGGGAGCATATGCGATGTGCCATAATGTATATCAACCTTCGTTTAAAAAGAAGGCAAAAGCATACCTTGAATTCACGGATAATCCCGTGT
>CAZEPC010000165.1:0-9737 GCA_964513765.1 uncultured archaeon | reverse complement strand
GGCTTATCTAAATCAATTTTCGGTAAAATTTTACGGAGTGCGGACATCGCAGCCTCCCTACTTACCGCCATGAGATCGGCCCCCACAAACCCGTGGGATTGTTCAGCATACCTATCGAGATCGACAGAATCGCCTAAAGGCATACCCCTAGTGTGGATCATTAAGATTTCCTTTCGTCCGTTTACATCGGGAACATCAAGTTCAATTTCACGATCGAACCTTCCAGGACGCCTAAGAGCAGGATCTAATGAATCGACTCTGTTAGTGGCACCCATCACGATAACGCCACCCCGCCCTTTCAAACCATCCAGAAGACTTAGTAATTGAGCAACCACCCTCCGCTCAACTTCACCAGAGGTATCTTGTCTTTTGGGAGCGATTGAGTCGATTTCATCAATAAATATAATACTTGGTGCCTTTTCTTCGGCCTCCTTGAATAAGTTCCGCAATTTTCCTTCCGAAGCCCCATAGAATTTACTCATAATCTCGGGGCCATTGATAGGAATAAAGTGCGCGTTTGCCTCTTGAGATACGGCTCTGGCAAGCAGTGTTTTCCCTGTTCCTGGCGGACCATATAAGAGCACTCCTTTCGGTGGATCAATATTCACTCTTTGGAATAACTCCGGGTGTTTAAGGGGAAGCTCGACCATTTCCCTTACCCTTTGGATAACTTCCGTAAGTCCCCCCACATCATCATAGGTTGTAATGTTTCCCATCGAATTTGTGGGTGTAAAGCCTTTCTTAATTTCAATGACCGTTGAATTCTTGATTTGCACAATTCCTTCCGGTTCCGTTTCAATAACAGCAAATTGTACTTCTCCTAACGAGATAGTAGGGGATTTAAAAAAGGGCATCATTTGCTTTATGTCCTTAAATTGACCGCTTTTTTCTTTCTTGGCCACATTGGAACCAGAAATATTGATGATATTACCCGCTTTCACAGGTTTATTGATTAAATTTAATTTAATTTGTTCGTTACTTGAAGATAAGGTGATTCCTTCTTGAATAAGACTTAACACGACCCGATTTGCAACAGAAAACTCGCATTTTCTGACCCTTACATATTCACCTAAGGCAACACCGGCGTTATGTCTGGCAATCCCATCCATTTTGATAATATCTTTTCTTTTATCCGAGGATGGAAAAAGTATCGCACCAGTTTTTCTCTTACCGATAATCTCCACAATCTCCCCGGGTCTTAAGCCGATTTCTTTTATCACATCATTATTAATTCTGCACATAAATCGGCCAGCCGATCCTTTTGAGATCTCTGCAACCCGCAATGTTCGTTCATTTTCTTCGTTATAATCTTGAGGTGGTGCACTAACCATTTTTTTCTCACTTTCTTAAAACGTTTCATTACTATAAATTTTGCCCCTATTTTTTATTA
Source organism: uncultured archaeon (assembly GCA_964513765.1). Classification (GTDB taxonomy): domain Archaea; phylum Asgardarchaeota; class Lokiarchaeia; order Sigyniarchaeales; family Promethearchaeaceae; genus CAZEPC01. The sequence goes on along the minus strand of CAZEPC010000165.1, from coordinate 8,347 downwards.
GCATTTCCATATTGGACCAAAACAATGATGGCAAAATCTAGATTCTTCTTATAATATTATTAATCGTAATGTTCCTTTAAAAATTCAACAAATAATTCATAAGAAAGTGTATTGGGGGAAATATTTTTGGAACTCACCCATGAAACAAAATCATTTTTTATCTCTGAAAGAAGGTGCATATGTTTCTGTGTTTGTACAGAGACATCTTTTTTCTTTTTCAATAAATCTATAATTTCATTTAGCACGTTTTTAGGCGTATCTTCTTCCGGGGCATCCCCAGCACTATATCGGTAAAGAGTATGGATGAGATCCCTGGTAAATTGATCGCATTGTTGTTTTTCATTCCTTCCCTCCGTACCCCGACTTTTAGTTTTTAATTGATTATGGTTCGCTGCCTTTTCGATATTACCCTTTTCTTGCTCCTGATATTCTTTTTTCCATAGCCCAAGCCTTTCCATGATTTTATCAATAAGTTCCGGAATTTTATCAATTAACTTTTGGGTATGGCTTTGGAACACGAATAGGGATTCATCCCATGCGTATTTCTCACCCGGTTCATCGAATTTTTGGAACATATCCTTAATTAAATCTTGGGGGATTGGTTTACCTCTTTGCTTGTTTCTCTCTAGACATACCTTCAATGGACATTTTATATATATCGGCACATATAAACATCTATATTCCTTGCAAATTTGGTAAAATTCATGGCGCATGGAGTTATAATAATTTACATCATCAATGATTATAAGTGCATTTTTTATTTTTAGAGAGGGGTGTAGAAGGGAGTCTTTCTGAGTTTTCCTCTGCTTTATATTATTCTTATTCTTTTTATTTCTATTTTTCTTAATTTCCTCAACCACATTCTTCATCAAAATATCCCTTACTTTTTGTTCCTTGTCCGGGTCAAAAGAATATCCGAAATGTGTGTGTCTTATTTCATCTATATCGAATATGGAAATATCCGAGAAAAAATTCTCCAGGATCTCTTCGATCATTTCCGCAAAGTAAGTTTTCCCAGAAGCCGGTAATCCAAGAAGGGTAAATAACATTATTGGTTTTTTTTGCGAAAGCCATTGGTCTTTCAAAAGTTGCAAATCTTTCATATTAATGGGATCCTTCCTTCTTTTCTTTCTTTTTAGAGAATTGCCTTACCAATTTCCATTTTTTATCGGCCGAGAAAGTCTTAATCTCATATTCTCTCTTCATCGCTTGGCTTCGTGAGAGTAAAGTTTCAAAATAGACCAATTCAAGCTCCATTCCCCGCGTATATTTTGCACCTTGTCCTTTCTGATGTTCATCAACGCGCCTCATAAGATTGTTGGTGGATCCTGTATAAAGCGAGGTATTGCCCTTACTATCCAAACATTTAAGCATATATACATAAAATATTCCCATTTTTCCACCCCACCTATTCACAAGCAATTGTTGCTTAACACTTCATTTTCTGCATATCAAGGATCTTAAATAAAAATAAAATAAACTAGATCAACACCTATATTTCTCTGTTATTATTTTATATTAATAGAGAGATCAAAAAAGTCTTTGCTGTTTTTTGTCGTCTTCTCACCCACTTCACGGATGGAAACTCCTTTTATCTCCGCTATCTTTTCCGCAGAAAGATATACATTGGAAGGAATATTCATTTCCATTTCTTTTTTTGGTTTGAGAAAGGGTGCGTCCGTTTCCAGCATCATTTTATCCAAAGGCACCAATCTAGCTAGATTTTGATGGACTTTTTTGTAGCAAACCGAGGTGGGAACCGTGAAAAACCAATTTTCATGGGCAAGGGCTTTCTCTAAATACAGTTTAGGGCCGCTGAAACAATGCATGAGCACCTTAGGGATGCTCGAAAATTGATCTTCTTCCAATATTCTGATTGCGGGTTTTTCAGAGTGTCTACAATGTATGATTACAGGCAACTTCATTTCAACGGCAAACGACAACAAGTCCCGGAATATCCTCTTTGTCTCCTTTCTCTTCTTTTTGTCCTTCACGGCCAGATAATCCAATCCAATCTCGCCCAACCCCAAAATATGGCCTTTATGTCTCCTAAACATACTCTTGAAGGCATTAAGATCATTTTCGGATCCTAGACACACCTCGGGGTGAACTCCCATTATTGTGCCAATCATATTCGGGTATTTTTCTTGCAAAGATAATGCTTCCCGAAAATCGGAATTTTGGATCCCGCAATTAATAATAAATTCAATCCCATCCTCCTTTGCTTGAGTAAGATGTTTATTGATGTGTTTATAAAGATCTGGCCAGATTAAATGCGCGTGAGCATCAATAAGTGGGATATTTTTATCATTCATAGCTCAAAAAATGAAGAATTTTAAATTAATCTTTATTTTTCTCCATTAGTGTTTGAGAAAAACGAAAATTTTGCATATAAGTCGAGGTGAGGTGAAAAAGATGGAGATGAAAAATTTCGAAACATTAGTGGAAATTTTGCATGATACCCATGAAACAAATCGGGAGAGGATCCGGGCAGTAAAGGAAATGCATTGGTATTACGGTTTGAAGGCAATCCCATTCTTCATAAAGGGGTATGAAAAAATGCCCATCCGGGTAAGACGCACCCTGAAAGAACACCTCGAGGAGATGTTGGAAGAATTAAAAAGGAGCGGGAAAAAGCAAGAAATCGACAATTTAGAGTTTCTCCACCAAAAAGAAATTCAAAAAATCATCCATACTCGAAGAAAAAGCCCCAAAAAAGTAATCAGACTTATTTGCTATACATTGCTCTATTATTTAAATATACCAAAACACAGAAAAGTTGAACTCTTAAGTGAGACACTTGAGGATCCTAAAGAGCAGATAAGAATCTTAGGTCTAGGAATGTTATCAAACCTCGGGAAAAACGATCACCTTATTCCTTTATTGTATGATAGGAATACGAAAGTTATAGAGGCAGCCCTTGAAGAATTAGCTAAAAAAGAAATATCCCTCAAATTTTCTCTTCAAAATAGAATGAAGAATTATCCCAATGAGAAAGTGCAGAAAGCATTTATTTATTATGAGTTAGAAAGAGGAAAAAGGCAGAATCCTCCGCTCGATCGGGTGTTTTCCCACCTTTTTTCCGAAGATTTTGAAATACGGGAAAAAGCTCTCCAAATCTTGATAGAAAAAGAGGATAAAAGATATTTAGATTATCTCCATCAAATTATCAACCCCGGACAAGAACAATCACTAATTCTCTTGGGTTTGGAGGCAATTAAAAAATACAATCTCACACAAAATTGGGGAACGATTATTCAGCTTTTGGATGATCACAGAAAATTGATAAGGAAAAAAGCAATCGAGGTAATTGATGCCATAGGAGATGAAAGGCATTCAAAATATTTAATCCCGCGTATTGAGGATCCCGTGCATGAAGTCCGCTTAAAAGTGTATGAATATGCAAAAAGAAACCTCCCCCGACAGTTTCCCCTCTATCTCATCTCATATCTCAAAAAGGCACCCTTGTTTGCGGACGTGAGAAATATTACCCACATTTTAGATCAATACCCTTTGGATCAAATCCTCATCCCTCTTATCCAAATATATCGCTACTCCCATAAGGATCAATTACATCCCTATATCCCCCGGAAACTAAAACAATACTTCGATAATCCTTTGGCCCTTAAACATTTACGCAATCTCACTATGCCGTATTTGGTAAGTCTTTTGCATAAAGAAGATTTTGCCCCGACTACAGAAACTATTCTAAAGGGGTGGGGATATCGAGCCATGCGATATCTTGAAATGAAAATTAAGAGAACTAAAAACAAGCAGGTAAGAAAAAGAATGAATAATATTTTGAAGTATCTTTATAAGCATTATCAGAGAAAAACCAAAAATAATGAAGGATTCAAAATCCTTTTGTAAAATATACTTAATTTGTACCATTTTATCTAATTATTCATATAGAACAATATATTAGCCAATAACTGGTCGGTCTTGTCGCTATAGGATTGCCGAAAAAAGCATACCAAATAAGGATGACTTCATTAACTCACTAATCCTCGGAGAATACCAACATAAATTTATCCACGCCATCCCCTTGAATTTTTGACTCCAGTTGTTGGGCAAATACATGCTTTCCTGTTATTTTCTCCACATATCCTGCATATAACCCCGCCTCAAAGGAACAGATCCCGGTCGGTACATTTGTTGTATCCGCGGGCGGTTCAATATGTTGGCTACTTTGAGCACCATCCAAAGTAAAAGTCACGGCTTGTGGCAAATTATCTTCAACGATTTCAATCTCACCGATATGGAATCTTTTTGAGATATCAATAATTCCATCAATGATTTTATCGGCATCGAAATCATTACCCAGTTTAGATCCCAATTCATGCCCAATAAAATAAAACACCGCTTCGAGCTGGTTTCCCAATGCATACAGAGCCCCGATTTTAAGATTTCCGATGTTTTTTCCTTCCTTCAATAGCTTTTTCATAGTTTGAAGCATTTGTTCTAAGAGAATTCTATTCATTTTCACACACACCTTTTTTTATGTATACTTATCTTTTTCTTACTTATTCGTTTTTATTAGTTTAATTTCTTAATTTTTTATTGATTTGGCTAATTTGATCGACATTACGACTTATTATTTGATAGATACAGAGGAAAGAAAGCCCGATAATATTGCATCAGTCAATTCTTCCTTATCCATAATCATATTCAATCTATTCGAACCAATTATAACAGTTGGAACAGAAACAACATCATATTTTTTTGCAAGTGTGAGATCTTCGGCGATATCAACCTTTTTGATTTTTAGTCTGTTTCCGAAGAGCGAGATGTTGATTTCATTTAACATTCTTTCCACCCTCTTGCAAGGACCACAGTGCTTGCTGCAAAAATAATAGATAACTGGATAACCCATCTGTGTTTTTCACTATCTCTTGTTGTATTTGTTCCATTTTGATTTCGTAAATATATTAGTCTTCTTTTTCCTTAGCCTTCTTTTTCTTTCTGTTGTTCTTTTAGCGCATCTTCGACTAAAAGATCAATGATATAGTTAAACGCATCATGTACATTTTTGCCCGTTTTAGCAGAGGTAAAATAAAAATCTAAAATATCTTGATCTTCAACAATTTCTTTTAATTTTGCCTGATCATATGCTTCCACATCTACTAAATCCGCTTTGTTTGCAAAGCACACTTTGGGAATATCACCACAGTATGTGGTAATATCTTCAATCCATTCAGGAACATGTTCTAACGAATCATCTCTTGTAAGATCATAAACCACAATCGTGGCTTTTGCACCATTATAGAATGTGGGACGCATGAACGAGAAATCCTTTTGTCCAGCAATATCCCAAAAGAACAATCTAGCTCTAATCTTTCCATTACCGTCTTTATTTTCAATAATTTTCTCAAATCTTGAAAATTGAGCCCCCAATGTTTTAATATAATCTTGATTGAAAGAACCTTCCGTAAATCGTTTAATTAACGATGTTTTTCCCACAGCTCCATCGCCAATACAGCAGATTTTAAATATGAAATCATTTGCATAATCCGTTTCTGATTCAGATGTCATCTAATGATCAATTCCTTTTATTGATTTTTTCTTGCTAAACAATTTATTTGAAAAAAGAAAAAACAATCTCTTGATTACTACAGTATGGTTTAGAAAACTTATTCATCTCTTTCTTTCATTTCATCTACTATAAGACCGATCAGCTCTTTAAAAGCTTCCTCTACAGATTCACCTGTTTTTGCAGAGGTTAACAAAAGTGGAACGTCAATCGAATTTGCAAACGCTTTTGCTTGTTTTTCGCTGATCACTTGATTAGCTTCTAGATCTATTTTATTTCCAATTAATATAAAAGGAACTTCCCCCCGCACTTCGAGCAAGGAGTTTTTCCAATCCTCTAAATTATCAAAAGAGGTTTGAGAAGTAACATCAAATACCATTAATGCGCCTTGGGCACCTTCAAGATAGAGTTTTCTTAGCTTTTTATAAGCTTGCTGACCCCCCAAATCCCAAATTTGGGCAGACACGTCATCATCGTTGATTTTAACATTTTTTTTAAGTAAATTTACACCCAATGTGGATTTAAAATCACGAGAAAATCTATTTTCAATGAATCTATACACCAGACTCGTTTTTCCTACTCCAGCATCACCAAGTAAACAGATTTTTATCACAAATTCGCTCATACTGCATCTCTCATTGTTTTATTCATGGTTGAAAAATATTTATTATCTTGATAAAGATTTAAACATTAATACAAAGTTATTGTTTGTGTATTAATTAATCCTTTTTACTTAAATTATTTTTCAAATACTCTTCGATTTTTGTGATCAAATCCCAAATTTTCGAGCCTTTTTCAGTCAAATAGATCGTCTTCTTGTTTTCCTCGTTCAATTTATAGGCGATTATATCGTATTCCAGAAGCTCATCTTTCACCCGAAAGAATGCATTCGGGTAAGATCCCATATCGGATAAATTCTTAAAAAACTTTTTTTGGACAGCTTCTTTATTTTCAAAAGAATCAAGTACATTCATTGTTTCTGAAAAGCCACGCTTTCTAAATAATTGATAGAATAATTTACCTTGCATTTTTACCCATCTCTCAAATATATCACTATATTTGTTTGTTTTGTGTTTGTTTTCTTATGGATATGTAATAATCCATAAAAATAATTTGTAAATTGGAAAAGATTACCTTAATAACAATAATAACCCTATTATTTTTTTCCCTAAATATTTTATTATCTTTTCCTCTACTCTTTATAATCCTAGCTATGTTTTAAACACATTGAATTTAAAAAGATCTTAAGACAACCTAGTACGATATTGTGTAAAGGACTACAATCACCAATAAAAATAATGAAAAATTAACATTATTCACGGAGATTCGCAAAAACAATGGAATTTAAATAAATTAATAGGAAGAAAAAACCACAAAAAGAGTCTCCTCTGAGATTTTGAAAAAAGTTTTGAAATTAATCTAAGAATATTTCCAAATTTTTGAAGTTATTTTTTCATATTTTCCTTAGAAATGCATCTTAATATCTGAAAAACTAAAAAAAAGAAGTTTAATTAAACCACTTATGGACGAAAAACAAAAAAAAGAAGCATTGGATCATTTTGCTTCCCTTTTAGAAGAACAATCCGAAAGAGTAAAGAAAATGGAACAAGATAAAGATTGGATAGATTACTCTACTCTTTCACCTATCATCATCGGAATTTGCCCTGGTGATGGGATTGGGCCTTCAATTTGTAATTCTGCCGAAAAAGTCCTAAAACACCTTTTAAAATCAGAAATTGATGAAAAAAATGTGGAAATTAGGAATATAGAAGGATTGACCATTGAAAATAGAGCCAAAGTAAAGAAGGCTATCCCAGATGATGTATTAGAAGAAATTAAGAAATGTCATGTAATCCTGAAGGGACCAACCACCACCCCACAAGCAGGGGATAAATGGCCTAATATTGAAAGTGCCAATGTAAATATGAGAAGACAGTTAGATCTATTTGCAAACATCAGACCGGTAAAGATCCCGGAAAAGAATATTGATTGGATGTTTTTCCGGGAAAACACGGAAGGTGCCTATGTTTTAGGATCCTCTGGTGTTGATATTGGTGATGAATTCAGTATGGATTTCAAGGTAATTACCCAACCAGGCGCTGAAAGAATAATCAGAGCTGCATTTGAATATGCAAAAAAGAACGGGAAAAAGAAATTAACTGTTGTTACCAAGAGCAATGTGGTCAAAAAGACAGATGGAAGATTTTCGAGAACCGCTAAAAAGATTGCGGAGGAATATTCTGATATTGAAGCAGATGAATGGTATGTTGATATTATCACCGCCAAACTCATAGACCCTGCTAGACAATCGGGTTTTAATGTGTTTGTTGCCCCAAATCTTTATGGAGATATCATAACTGATGAGGCCGGACAAATTCAAGGTGGTGTAGGGACTGCAGGGAGTGCAAATATCGGAAAGAAATATGCAATGTTTGAAGCAATTCACGGTTCAGCACCCCGTATGGTGAGGGAAGGTAGGGCAAAATATGCCGATCCTTCTTCAATGATAAAAGGAACCGCACTACTTTTAGACCATATCGGATATGAGGCGAAAGCCAATAAATTAGAAAAAGCACTCGATATTTGTGCAAATCATGAACAAAGGCTTAAAATGACCGGCAGAGATACCGGGGCAACCGGGGATGAGTATACAGAATATATCTTGGAATGGCTCGAAAGCGATGTTTTAGAAAGTACTTGGGAAAAATATCAATAAGAATAAAGATAAAAAATTGTTCCCAAATTATATTGGGTTTTTTCTTTTTTAACGAAATGCGAAAGAAGTCCCCATCACTTTAGGGTGGGGATGAATTTCGC
>CAZEPC010000164.1:4051-9796 GCA_964513765.1 uncultured archaeon | reverse complement strand
CATCCTGGGAAAAAACTGGAGTTTAAGGTCTTTCTATCGAAGTTAAAAGTTCCCCTCTATAACATTATAGCTTATGCTCAAATTGATCATTCAAAAATAGAAGGATCATTGGAAGGATTATCTGTTATCAAAAAGGATGAAATTGGGGAATTGACAGTATCTTTTAGCCTCTCCGATGATCTTTTAGAGGGTTCTCACGAGCTTGATATTAGTTTGGAGGCTTATGAAACTCCCAGGAATGATATTACTCCGGAAATGGAGTTCAAGAAGGGTCTCTGGGCTTATTTTGATTATAGAATGCGCTGGCTTCATGATAAAGAATATTATATCTATTATGAGAAGTAAAAAAGAAAAATTTAGAAATTTTTAAGAAAATACAGTAATTCCGCCTCGTTGGTTTTTTTATTCTCTGGATATTCATCAATTTTTCCTAAACATTTTCCATTTTTGTTGAAAAAGTAGAATGCGGGAATATGAAACATATCAAACTTAGGATCCACGGTTTCTGGTGGCGAGGGAGGGGATTTCCAAATTGGTTCTCCCTTTTTCCTACCCCATTTTGCCTTGGTTTTTATTTTTGTGAATGCTTCTCCTTCAATCCTTTTTTTTCCTAAGATTTTGGTCATTTTTGCTATCCTTGGCAGTTGAATTTTGCAATCGCTGCACCATTCGGCTCCAAATGCTTTAACTGTTATCTTTTCCTCTTGTTCATCAATAATCTTTTTTAGTTGTTCTATTTGATCTTCTTCTGGGTTGTAATTATTGAATTCCTTTTGGTAAAGATCGTTTTCTGAAACATACTCAAGCAAGGGCTTTCCTTCGGATTCTATGTCATCTAAAGTAATTTTTTCTTTATCGAACATAATGATCAACACTTGAAAAAGAGAGCAAAAGTATTAAAAAATAACACTTTTAGAATAAAAGGATTTATTTAAATTAAATTGGAATTAAACCCAATCGGGCTCTTTTTCCCCCTTAAAATAAGGCATATAAACCTCTTTATCCCGAATTAAACATCCAGTCACGGTATGTTTTCTCATTAATTCCGTACAGTTAGAACAAGCGATGCAAGTTTTGTTTTTTTCAATCATCCCATTTTTAATGATTTGTTTGGGGAAATTGGGATTAGCAAAGGCCATTCGTCCCCAACCCACGATATCAATATGATTTTGTTCTACTTCATAGGATGCCACATTACCTCCATATTGTCTTAACCAGCTATACCCCGTTCCAATTAGTTTCATCTCTTTTGGAACATTTTCCCGAACTTGGGTTTCTAAATTAATAAATCGGGTAACCCCCTCCAGAGGATGTTCATGTGGTTCGCTTTTATCTCCCGCAGGTACATCGTAAGGTCGAGATACAAAAGGATTAAAATAAGGATTTGCAATGGTTAAATCTGCCAGTTTTATTCCCATATCAGCAAGTTCGTTTAAGAATCTGATGGGCTCAGTTAGGTCAGGCTTTGGTACGGGGCTTCTGTTTGAAAATCTTTCTGGTTCAATTCCCTTTTCTTGTTCTTTCACCACACCCCATCCATAGGGATATGGGATTGCATCAAAGATATTCACTCTCAAGCCAACAAGAAAGTTATTATCCATATATTTATCCTTAACTTTTTTAATGATATTTTTGATTAATCTTGTACGGTTTTCATATGATTTTCCCCCATATTTCGAATCTTTCCTGGTGAAAGCACTAAGAGATTCGCTGAGTAAATAGCGGTGACAAGATTTAATATCGACACCATCGAATCCTACTTCTTTTGCCAATCTGGCAGATTCAGCAAATAAGTCGGGTAATTCATCGAGTTCTTCATCGGTTAATACTTTTCCATCCTCTCGAGATCTCCCATATGCTTCATCTAATACATCATACCAATACATACGAAGGGGATTTTTATATCCTGGTGCAGAATACCTTCCAGAATGAGTAATTTGGAGGATCTTCAATGATTTTCCGAAGGAGGGATGGTCAATGGTTTCTAAATATTTTTCCTCCTCCTTTTCATACTCGTTCAATAACTTCGCAAATTCGTTTTTGTTTTCCTCCGTAAGCATAAGCTGACGGGGATTCGCCCTCGCCTCTTGTTTAATTGCAGTGGCTTCAAACCAGCACAATCCGGCACCCGACCCTCCAAATCTTTTATATCTTCTGAATGTCAATCTGCTCGGTGCGCCCTCATGATCTCCGTCACAACCCTCCATAGGTTGGATAGCAATCCGATTTGGCATTTTGAAATTACCTATAGTGAGAGGAGATCCTAATACTGAAGTATCGGCTAATATTCCCATATCTAAATTCAATTCTTTAATTTTATTCAATAAATCATCTATTGTTTTAATTTTGAATCTTTCGTGTGTTCCCATTCTTTTCACTCTTCTCTTTCTCTATTTTTTCGTGTATATTATTTCGACTTTCACTTGTTCTGGTTTTGAAAAATTTCTTTATTATCGAATTGTGCCCAGGTGGTTTCAAACCACGCTTTTTGATCTGGTATCTTTTTTCTCGATACCCAAGATGTTTCGAATTCTAATTCACTTAAATCTTCCTTTCTGCGTATTTTTTGTATTTGAGTTTTGAGCTTCTCATTTTCCGGTTTGGCCTTAAAATTTTCTAATTTTGGATGTAATAAGGTTCCATTTTCATCCTCTATTACCAGAAAAGAGCCTCTGGATCCCCCTCCCTTTTTAAGATAGGTTTCGATGGAATGTATATGGGCTGCTTGACAAACTATAGCTTCATAAACCCTCCAAACCTTTAGAAAGTCCGATGATTGTCTTATTCTTATATTCCGAAACAGTTCTTGATAATCATTTTGTATATTTTCTTTTATTTCTCGGATCCCTTCTAGTTTACGAATATATGCTCCAGATTCCATCATTCGGGATTGGATTCTTTCCAGGAGTTTGTCAATATTTACTTGTGGCTGGGTTTGATTCTGGCTCTCTTGCTTCTTGAAAAGTTTTCCCATTGTATCAACTATATTTTCTATGTTAGATTGCTTTATTTCTTCCCATCTTCCATTGGAAATCTTCAATTCATCCCAATTCCCGTTCACAATCTTTTCTGCAGCCCTCAATGCCCCTACTTGACCAGAGTTTAGCGCTGCCCCTCCTGGACGATGAACCCCATGAGATCCATTAACCTCACCAATTGCAAATAATCGGGGGATAGAAGTTTGCCACCATATATCCCCAGCGACACCCCCATTACAATGTTGAGCACATACCGCGATTTCCAAGGGGTCATTCCATAGATCAATATCATGGCTTTTATAAAGCTGGATGGCTTTTGGGTTCATATGCGCAAGTCTTTCAATTGGAGTGTCTTGCAAAGCCCCAGAGTTCTCTAAATATTCACGTGGTTCTGGTTTTAATTGTTCAAAACTAAAATTTTTAGGATTCTGTCTGAAATCCATATATACTTTCTGGTCCTTCAGTACCGTTTCAATATGGACTGCTAAATCAATTAAGGAGGATCCATGATGGGCTATTCTCTGAGCATTAAAAGGCCACTGGTAGCCCTTGAGAAAAATCGCCTTAGTTAATTCGGAAACTGAGGGAAAATATTGTTCAAGGAATTCATATTTTTGAAGTTCATTTAAATCCATCTGACTAATATCCTGTTCTTTGGGAATAGAAATATAACGGGGTATAACCTGTTGGTAGCTTCCCGAAACATTCCAGCGGTATTGAATTGATGCAAGCCCATATTGAGACTCTGTTAGATTACGCATTTCCGCATTTACATCAATTGCAAGGCTTGAACCCCCCCAATGTTGTTCGGGGTATACAGAGTATTTATACATTCCAGAAGGTCCTCCTGTAGCCAATACAACGAATTGAGATGTGAAGATCCTTAATGATTGGGTGAAATCCTCCAATTTTCTGATATTTTTCTTGAGAAATGTATCTTTATCTAAAGCAGACACACCTACGGCTTGGTTTGTATGAGAATCTTTAAGGATCCGTATTACTAAATGTTGATCAATAATAGCTACTCCCATTTTTTTAATTTCATTTAAGAAGCATTTTGCCATTTTTTGTGAGGTTAAGGGTCCTATGGAGGTCCCTCGTTGGAGGGGATCGTTATCTGTTTTATATCCAATATATGCCCCGTATTTATCATGGGGAAACGGCACACCTATCTGCACTAAATTCATAAATGTCTGAATAGAACAAGTGGCCTCAACTAGAGCAATATCTCCGTGCATACAACCCCCATCAAAAAGTGCTTCTGCCATCTGTTTGGGTGATTCTTTCATTTCCCCAACAGTGGATAATTTATAATAGGTTTGCTTGTCCGAACCAGTATTAAAGCTGGTTCCTCCCCCCAGATTATTAGTGATAATTGCTATTTGTTGAGGCTCTAATCCTTGTTTTACTAACTGATATGCACAAGCTAAACCCGCGGCGCCACTTCCAACAATGATTGTATGATAATCCATCTCGTATTCTTGCACATCCTTCTTAGTTCTACTAAAATTAAAAATCTGATTGGTTAATAAAATTAAAAAAATTCTGAAAAACTACTCTTAAAAACTAATCTGTATTGGTGTGTGAAGTAATTTATTTCTCATAAGTCTTAATCTTTTGGGGTTTCCCTTCCCTGGCGGCTTTCGATGCCGCTAATCCCGCATGACATGCATTTGCCACGGTTCTTGCACTTAGGGTGGGATCCCTTTTTTCTCTAATGGCACTTATCCATTCATCGGTTAATCTTTTATTTTGAGATAGTGGATTAAATCCTTGCTTTTTTAAGAACCGTTTTAATCGTAACCATTTGGTCATATCTTTAGCCTTTCCCTTTCTACTACCCCGTTTTATATTGAATCCATCGCACAAATAAGCCCTTGCTTTTTTATTTCCGTGTCCCTCGCTTTCAAAACTGCCGAATCTTCCGACTACCATGCAAGTATAACGTGTTGGCTTTCTGGCATATACATATGCGGCATTACATTTACAAATCGCACCCGTATCTGATTTAAAAAGTCCAACATGATAGGCCTTTGCGGGGCCACATACTGGATTTCCATTCTCTCCGCCGATATCATTTGCATATGACTGCACCTCAACGAATTTCATGGGGCTATTTAATCCGCCCATGGCCACTTGTCCGGGGAGAATCGTATGTGCATATGCCAAAGGATCAAACTTTGAGTACCAATTTTCATGAGTTTCGCTGTTTTTATAATCATCCACATTCCTCCCCCGCCATCGATAAGATACATCATGCACATATTCTTGTTCTCCATAGACAACAGGCCCTATCTTGCCTGATGATACTAAGTGTTGGGCATATAATACATCTGGATCGTAGCAATTATTCTCCCCCAACATGTAGATCGCATTGGGATTATTTTCATCGGCATTGATTATGTTTTGGATATCTTCAATTTTTATTGCCATAGGTACTTCGGAGAATACATGCAAACCAGCTTCTAGTGCTTTTATTGCTTGTTCGGCATGAAATTGAGGAGGGCTTCCAATGACAACTGCGTCAAGATCCTTACCAATGAATTCATCGTATGAATCTGAAATGCCTAAGCCATCATTTTCCGCTTTTTTTTGTGCCTCTGGGTTTGGATCAAATATTTCTACCAAATCCATCTTTTTTCCAATACTACTTTCTACTCTTCCCGCCCGGGGCCCGTAACCAACGATTCCATATTTTAAATTTGCCATCTTTCTCTACCTACTTCATTATAATTACTTTTATCTATTTTATTATTACTTTTATTAT
>CAZEPC010000164.1:0-3951 GCA_964513765.1 uncultured archaeon | reverse complement strand
TTACTTTTATTATCTTTTTATTTCTATTTTTTCATTTATCGCTCTATTCTGCCTGACCCATGACTTTTTAGCAATTTTTCTACTTCCTCAACCGAGACTCTATTCACATCACCAGGGATTGTGTGCTTTAAAGCCGAAGCGGCCACGGCAAACTCAAGAGCATCTTGGTCTTCCATTTCCTTGAATAAAGCATATACCAGACCAGCAGAGAATGAGTCTCCTCCGCCCACTCTGTCCACTATATCTGTCAGAGAATACTTCTTGGAAAATAAGGCTTTTCCCTCCGAACGCGGATACAACATAGCACTCCAATCATTATGATCCGCCGAAAAACTCTCCCGCAAGCTGGTTGATACATATTGAACGTTGGGGTATTTTTCTAATACTTTTTCCGCCAAGTTCTCATAGTTCTCGTGGGAAAGTTTTTGCCCGACAATATCTTGTCCTAATTCGAGACCCAAGCAGTTTTGGACATCCCCTTCATTCCCAATAACCACATCAATGAAAGGCATCATTTCATTCATCACTTCTGGTGCCTCTTTACCATAATTCCAAAGCTTTCCCCTATAGTTAAGATCGCAAGATACGGTGATTCTCCTGTCTTTTGCCTCCTTCACCGCGGCAATAGAAAGATCGGCTGCCTTTTGAGAAAGGGCGGGTGTAATGCCGCTAATATGAAACCATTTCGCCTCCTTAAAAAGCTCATCCCAATTGAAATCAGTGGCTTTTGTTTCGGATATTGAGGAGTGAGCTCTATCATAGATTACATTTGATGGTCGTGGCCCAGACCCCGCTTCTAAGAAATAAATCCCCACTCGATTTCCTTGCCTTTGTATTTGAGAAACATCTACTTTCATCGACCTAAGAAATCTTATGGCACTATCTCCAATGGGATTATCAGGTAATGCCGATGCAAATCGTGCTTTTTCTCCATAATTTGCCACTGAAACCGCCACATTTGCCTCTGAACCACCAAAAGTTGCCTCCAATTTGGGTTGTTGGAAAAATCTTTCTCTATTAGGTGATTTTAACCGTAATAATAATTCTCCAAGAGTTACCACTACATTATTCGTTTTTTCTGTCATTTTAATTGTTTCCTTTATTGTTGTTCATGCGCATGTATTGTTTAATGTAAATTAGATTACCCTAAGTTTCAAAAAAACCTTTATAATTTTATATAGCATTCAAGAAATTTCTGTGATAGACTTCTTTACTGGCAATTTAAAGCTTCTTAATCTCTCTGACTATATCAAAAGCCTTTTTTGCTTTTTGGATGATTTCATCCCATTTTTGTTGCTTAATAAGATTTCCCCGTGCTAAGAAAGAACCCCCACATGCGATTACATTGGGAAGCGAAAGGTATTCTCTTAGATTCGCAAGGTTAATTCCCCCGGTAGGCATAAACTTAATATCATAATAAGGGCCTTTCATGGAACCAAGCCATTTCGGACCTCCTACTACGCTTGCAGGAAAACATTTTAGATGTTTTAATCCCAAGTTTACCGCTTTTTCAATCCCAAGGGTTGAATCAATTCCGGGGAAAAATGGGATATCGGAGTTTTGCTGAACATATTTTATTACTTTTTCATTTAAACCGGGACTTACAATGAAATGAACTCCTGCTTTAATCGCATTTTTGGCATCTTCAATGGTTCTCACGGTCCCTGCACCATAAATCACTGGCAAATCCGCATTTTTCAAGTTTTGAAGGGCTTCAGATGCATTTTTATTACGGAAAGTGATCTCAATACAATTTACCCCTCCCTCCAAAAGTGCTTTCGCTAAATCTACCGCCAAGTTCGGATTTGGAATTGCCACAACCGCAATAAGCGGATTCTTTTCTAGCTTTTCTACAATTTGTTCTGTTTCCAAGTTTTATTCTCTCCTTTATTGTCTAAATTTTAATTGTTGATTATTTGATGTATTTTGAACCGTTATAATCATTTTCAAGGATTCAATAGTTTCGTTAATGTAAGTAATTTTGCTTAATTTAAAAACCACATTTTCTTTTTTTTTGCTTCATTGTAAGAATTAGAAGCAACTTGATCAACACTATGTAACTTAACTTATTTTCAATAAAAAATAATATTTCGGGATGGAATAAATGGAAACACAAGTAAAGGATTTTAGGGGAAAAAGTTTAGAAGATTTATTGGAGGATCCCGCCATTAAATACGCATCCTCACTTATAAGAAGTGGCAAGCTAGTCGGATTTCCCACGGAAACGGTATATGGTTTAGGAGCTTCCGCCCTCGACGAAAATGCGGTTAAAAACATCTATAAAGTAAAGGGAAGGCCACAAGATAATCCTATAATTGTCCATATCTCCAATATGGACATGCTTGAATCAATTGTTGCCGAAATACCAAACAATGTAAAGGAATTATGTCAAAGATTTTGGCCAGGGCCCCTTACCCTCCTTTTCAATAAAAATGAAAATTTGCCCAATATTGTAACTGCCAATTTAGAGACCGTTGCAATCCGTATGCCATCTCATCCAGTTGCTTTAGCACTTATAGAGAAGTCTGGAACTCCGATAGCTGCCCCTAGCGCTAATCTGTCTGGCTTTCCAAGCCCTACAAAAGCGGAACATGTATACAATGACCTTAGAGGGAGAATCCCATTAATTATGGATGGAGGTCCATGTAATGTAGGGGTGGAATCAACAGTAATAGATCTTATGCAAGATCCCCCGATTGTGTTAAGACCTGGGGGAACTGATATTGAGGATTTACTTCCATATATCCCAAATTTGAAAGTATTTGAAAAACAGAAGAAATATGATAAAAAACTTAACAATACTCCCAGCTCTCCTGGAATGAAATATAGACATTACTCTCCTAAGGCAAAAGTTATTTTATTTGAGGGAAGGCCTAAGGCGATGGAATCAAAATTGAAAGAATTCTATAGGAATTATAAAAACGCAGGTAAAAAGGTGGCCATTATTCATACCCAATCAGAAATTTCTCTTGAGAATCTTGGGTTTGAGTTATCACATCATACTTCAGACAAAGAACTGATTATTTCACTTTTAGATAATGATTCCCGCTTTTCACTTGCCGAGGTTGTAGCAAAAGGAATTTTTGCAGCATTACGAGATTTTGACAGGAAAAAAGTAGACATAATTCTTGTAGAAGGGATAACTGAGAAAGAAAGAGGCTTGGCCGTGATGAATAGGCTAAGAAAAGCAGCTGATCGAATAATTTCAAGCAATTAGTTATCCACAATGAAAAGGGAGAAAAAAGAAGTTTCGCAATTTTATTTTTTCCTATTATAAGAAAAAGTAATATATTATCTCAAAACATCCATATACAAGAAACACAAATGCTAACCAAATACCTACGGCTTTCCAATCTAAATTTGTAATATCTGAACCTTGATGGAAACTGAGAAACATATCTCCGATATCATAAAATGGTCTTAAAAACTGGTATCTTGGGTTCTCGGAATGTTTAGTTGGATAAGGAATCCCATTTGGCTCAAATAAGACATCTGTTCTTTTTTCTCGCAATTCTTTCATCAAAGCGTCCGGCGTAAATTCATCTGTATGAATTAAAGTCCAACCCCATAATTTGTCTTTCTCCGGTGAATGTACGTCGCTCCCAGCTATTGGCGCAATCTTTTCGTGTTCTTTGCAAAACTCATAACTCTTCATATCAATAGTATCGATATCATCATCCCAATTACAAGCCTCGATAAAATCAAATCCCCATGAAAGGACCATTTCTCGGGATGGTTTATTATTATATCTAGGGTTTGCTCCTCCATATGACCATGGATAATGGTTCCATGTACATACTGCCCCTTGTTTATGGGCTATCTTAACCGCTTCTTTAATTTGTTCTACAGTTTTTAATTTACCGAAATTTTCAACATCCCATTCTTTTATACCGATGACATTCATATGCCCATTAAAACAATCTAATTCTATACCTGGGAGTATTATACATT
>CAZEPC010000163.1:0-9818 GCA_964513765.1 uncultured archaeon | reverse complement strand
AACCACTTGTCTATCACGGGGAAGACTCCAATTGACTTCTTTATACCCAATTCCGATCCTATTGGAACCATTGAGCATATACCAATCGGGTACATTAAGATACACACCCTGCTTTTTGCACCATCGGTAAAATTTTACAATCTTTTTCCACTGCATCCACTGAGAATCCTCCAAATTATTATGGCCAGGATGTTCTTTGGAGGCGCACACATCCCCAGGATATGAACCATCATGTTCTAATATATCGAGATCTAATTCCTCAATAATTTTATATAAGGATTCAAAATACTTCTGCCCCCAATCAGATCCCAAACACGGAGAATTACCAAACATAGGGGCACCCCTTATTTTTTTCACCTCTTCATCCGCCCCTTGGATAGCATCTATGCCCTCTTCGAGTTCGGGAGAATTTACATTACTTGTTTTACCCGTATAAGGATTCACCACATCATCCTCTTCACTTATTTTTCGGGATGCAAGCAATGAATACCCCCCAACCTCGATGTCTGCCTCATGAATGGCGCTAATGACTTCCTTTTTAATTTCGAAGACCATATCATCCACCCAATCCATGTGTTCGATACCTAATTCTAACACAGAGGTGTTAAATCCGCTTCCAAATGAAAAAATGAGCATCTCAAATCCCACTTCCTTCATCTGTTTGATTGCCAACTTGATATCTTTTGGATTAAAAGTAGTTAAATGCATCATAATAGGACTTTCTGTAATCCATGGGGCAAGAGTTCTATACATTCTGCACCGGGCTAAACCTTGTCTCTGTCGATCATAGCTTGTTTCCACCAATTGATATTCCCGGTAGCCCTCAAAGGTTTCCCCAGATTTAATATTTACCGCCGGACCCAATTCTAAAAAGCTTTCCTTTAGAACTAACGAATCTGATAAGAAAGCCACTTGACTTGTGTAATCTTCATCCTCGACCCAATGAGTGATGTGGTCTGCCTCTTCGGCTACAGCACCCCCAAAAGCATAATCATACTCAAAATATATGTGAGGATATGGCAATTTTTTTCCATCCCCTTTCAAATGAGGGGGCCTATGAGAATGGCTTTCAACAAGTGCTAAAACTTCATTTACATAGGAATCTAAATGTATTTTTTCCGAAGAACCATTTTCAATGGAAATCCATTTACTGATCAAGGGGATACCATCGTAGCATTCATAATGAACTTTAAGCTTAATATTATCCAACTTTTTTCCAAGATATTTTAATGTTTCCGGGGGAACATATTCCATCACCAATTCAACTCCTTTCGGGGGCCATTCTACGTGTTTGGAATGATGACGGACTTTCTTCCATTGAAATCGCTTTTTTATCTTAGAAACAGAAAAATCCACCAATTGAAAAGACTTTGGAGAAGCTTCAAGCTCTGGCAACCATTCTTCCAGAAAATAACCGTATTCCACTTGTCCTTCTAATCCACCAATAATAAGATCTTGGTTATTCACACGGATACGAGCTTCTTCTTTAATCCCCCTTAAAAGAGACTCCCCGGTTCTTAAATTAACATAATCGATGGTGCAACCATTTGGAGCAACAACAAAATGACGGGAAACTAAATGATTTGAAATGACAATCTCATTTTTTAATCTGCCCCGAAACACACCCGAATTAAATGGAGAAGGATCTAACAACCAATCAACACGTTTAGATTCTTCAATTTCCTTAAATTGTGGTAAGCTTTTAATTTTTTTTAGCATTTTTCTCGATATTAGTAAAGGAAAATTACTTAAAAACTAATTTCATTCTTTTCAGCATTCTAAAGTCGGAATGTTTATCTAACTTAAATAAAACCAGTAGAAAAAAGGAATTGAAAATAAAAAAATGAATTGAAAGATCCCTTAGCATTAAGCCCTTACATTACTTTTTTGTCTTTTTTTCTTGCTCTCTTTCGTATTTCAAGATAAGATTGGTTAGGAAATCGATATCTTTTCCACGATTTTCTCTTATAATCTTCACACTTTCTTCTGCAGTTGTATAATTATGGATCAAATCCGCTACTGAAAGAGTTACTGCTAAAGGATCGTCATAACCTGGATAAAGAAGATTTCTGCCGACTAATGCACCTTTGATATTGGGCCCAGCCCCCAACCCTTTTTCGAAGTTAATGATTGTATCGGTTGGGTTACCCGTAGATGCTCCACCTAAGAGCAATATTGGATTGGAAGAGGCGCGAGCAACTTGTTCAAAATTATCCACATATGGAATTTTCAGCCAAATTTGGCTGGAAGAACTTCCCCCCAAGGCGGTGGCCACACCAATGGTTTTAATAAGATCTACATGGTTCAATTTGACTGATATTTCAGTTTCACCTAATCTTTCAACAGGCAATGGCTCAACGAAAGCCGGTAATTTGTATTTTCCACATTCTCGGACCATTTTTGAGCATCGCTTGACAGTCCTTTGTGAATATCGGGCTTGTGGCGATTTTAAGTCTAACCTAAACATCATCTTAGCCCCATCTAAGTTCATTTCGTGGAGATCTGCAATAGTGTAGGCGGTAATATCATCATCCATCTCGTACATACTTCCGCTAAGACCACTTCTGTTGGTACATCCCAAGAGGACTTTATTGTCAAGCATGGATTTTCCGCCCATTTCCTTAATCATTGCTTCGAGGATAAAGAGTTCATCAAAGATATCAGGCGTTGCCATAACACCATCCACATCATCGTGCATAAGAGTTCGTGCAATTCGACCTAAATATTGCTGCCGGTCACCCATAGCAATCTCATTATCACCCACATTGGTAACATGTCGTGCTGGATGGTCCGCAGCGATGATGATTAAATTATCATCCCACGGATAGGGCCGTTTTTTTCGATTCTTTGCAACTTCCATAATTTTATCGCTATGCTTGATTTTATAATCGGTAATCTTGAAGAATAACCGTTCGGGAAGGAATTCTCTGGTTTTAAACCGATAAGAACCGATTGCATAATTCACTTGAATTTGGCTTTCCGCTTGTTTCATAGCCGCAATCCCGTTATACATTACACTTTCGCTCAATTGATCACCATATGGCATTACTTCTAAACCCATACCGCCTTTAAAATCAATATCATTAAGAGCAATATAAAAATCCTTCAATACCTCGGGAGTCACATTTCCGTTCGGATGGTACATGCCTGGATGAAGATCACCGTATAAATCATCATCTTCATCGCTGACCGAATTTGCGATATGAGCCCAATTTAAAAAGGGCTTGAGTGTTCGGATCACATCGGTTGTCTCATGATCGAATCCTTCTCGAATGAGGAACATATGGGAAATGTCATAAAGGAGGCCGAATTCTTCATATCCAGCATCAATTTTTACCTCTTCAGCGAGTCTTCTAGCCAACGAGGAGGGACCTACAAATTGGTTTTTCATATTTTCAGATTCGTCCCTGTCAAAGATCTCTAACGTCATTTTAAGAGGGGCTCTCCCCATTTCCTTAGCCATCTCCCGGTTATAGGAACACATCTCCTTAATTGAAAGAATTATGGAACGAAGGGCCATTTCACGGTCACCTGTACCATTTTCAGTTCCAGGATCTTCTCCGCTTAAGAAGCAAAAAGCCTTTGCCTCAATTTGATAGGCCTCATCAATCAGTTTTTTCATTCTATCGACTGCCAATCCTCTATCAATTTCATTAATTGATGAAATGTCGGTGGGGGCAATCAAATTATCTTCATTTATCAATTGAACCGGTTGGGCACAAAATGTAACAAAGAAATCATTCTTTTTGTAGAGATCGGCCATTTTCATCCTTAATACCGGATCCTTAACAATGGTCACCTCTATTCCATTAAAATAATTCGTATTTTTAATTGCTTCAAACGATTCTACCATATATTTTTCTGGAGCTTCTCCTAACTGAGTGCTTCTGCCAAGTCTCGGTCCGGGAAAAGCCATAAAATGTACAATACTTTTAATATTATTTTCAAACGCCAAATTTTTCACCGTAATACTTTTTCTGTTATTATTGATTAGTTTTTAGTTAAAAAATATAATTTAATTCATATAAATCGTAAATTTAATTTTAAGAACTCCCATTTTCACCATTTTGGATGGTTTGCTGACCTTGGTCGTTTTGAGAGTTATTTTGAGTAGTGTTCTGAGGATTCTGCATTTGTGTATTTTGAACTTGTGTATTAGGAACTTGCATATTTTGTACCTGTGTATTTGGCATCTGTCCTTGTTGTTGAGTATTTGGTGGTGCATAATACATCGGCATAGGCATATACATCGGTTGAAGGGGCATCATTGGAACCCCTTGGGTTGTAGTTGCTTGTTGATTAACTGGTTGTTGGGGTTGACTCTGGCTCATATTAATTTGAGCGTTTTGATCTTGTTGATTGTTAGAGGATCTTATTTCGCTGGAATAATCTACACTCCCACCCTCTACAACAGTTTTAATCCTATTGCATCCGTTAATAATATCTTCCGTTGATACACAGTAGGAAAAACGGACATATTCCTGGTCTTCTCTCCTATCTCGGGAACCAAAGAACGTTCGTGCCAATACAGCAACATTTGCCCGATCTAAGAGAAAGTTTTGAAAATCAACCGCATTGCTTAATCCAAGATTCTCACAAGCTTCAGTCACATTTGCGAATAAATAGAACGCACCTCGAGGCATGATTACCGAAATACCAGGAATTTCATTTAGTCTTTCAACGATTAAATCCCGTCTTTCATGGAAAGTATTCACCATCCGATAGGAGGGACCTTTATCTTCCCGCAATGCTGTAATTCCGGCCCTTTGTACGAAAGGAGGAGCACAAGAAATAAAGTTTGTGGCCCATGTACCCATTGCAGATATGACATCTGTATTTGCAATTGCATAACCCAATCGCCATCCAGTCATTGAAAAGAATTTAGAAAATCCATCGAGAATAATTGTTCTTTGCTGCATACCTGGAATTTCTGCTATGCTGTGAAATTCGTAATTTGGATCATACACAAATTCCGCGTATATTTCATCAGATAAAACCCATAAATCATTATCTAAACAGATTTCTGCAATCGCCTCTAAATTGTTTTGATTTAGAAGACCACCCGTTGGATTTTGGGGCGAATTCAAAATAATCATCTTTGTTTTATCTGTTATCATATTTCGGAGTCTATCCGTATCATAATTCCAATTATCTTTCTCCTCCAAGAGGAACGGTACCGGCGTTCCGCCAAATACATTTATCATGGATTCGTAAATTGGATAACCTGGGTTAGGATATATCACCTCGTCGCCTTCATCCATACAGGTTAAAATGGCCATACCAATGGTCATTTTGCCCGAATTGAAAATTTGTATCTGATCGGGATTAATATTGATCCCTCGCTGTTCTGATGCAAATTTAGCTACTTCCTCCCTTAATTCAAGGAGACCCCTCGAGGATACATAATGAGTGTCATCTTCCTGGATTGCTTGAATACCTGCTTGTTTGATATGTTCTGGAGTATCAAAATCAGGCTCACCAATCGCAAAAGAAATGACTCTATTTTGCCGTTCCTCGGGAAATTCGGAAATTTGCTGGAGAACGCGAAACGCTGTTTCCGTACCTAACCTTTCTAAACGGTCTGCTAATTTCATATTTCTTTCCTTCAGTGAAATTTTTTAATATTTCTTACTTGATCTAATTCGAAAAGAATATTTAAATTCCCTCTACTTGATCTATATGTATGATGATAAGTATCATCATGAATGATCTTAGTAATTTTATAACCCTTCTATATTCTTCACCATTGCCTCAGAAGGGAGAAAAATAATCATTTGAAAATAAATAGATCTTATCCATAGAAAGGTGGGAAAAATCATGGGAAATTCTAAGGCAAATAAAAAACAGCAAAATGAAAGGAGTAATGAAGAAAATAAATCAAAAGAAGGGAATAAAAGCAAAAAGAGAAGAACCTTAATTGAATTGATCAATATTTTTTACGAGTATCTCTCCCAACATGACGAGGTTTTTCTCTCTGCATTTAGAGATAATGAAGAAGATATGAGGATCCACTACCCAACCAATAAAAGAATACTGAAAATCATTGATGCTATCCAAAATAGACCATATATTTATATAAAAAAACCCAATGAACAAAATACCCTACTCAAACTTTCAAGTCATGAAAGAGATCCAAAGACCCGATTTATTCAGATTAATGATGTAATCCAGCATATGGAAGAACAATCGGAACATTTAGAGGCACAAGTGAAAAAAGCAAGTAAAGATGATTATAAAATGTGGATACAACAATACCAGAACTTAATATCCGAATCAATTAATGAGATGAAACGGTTAAGGGACAGAGATAAGGAATATTTGGGGTAGGAGATTATTTCCCGGCATTTTCAATAAAATACTTTAATCTTGAAGAAAAACCCATAAAATGAGTGGGTCTAATCTTTAAATACGAAAAAACATAAGATAGAATTGAAAGAAATTTTTGCAATTACCACTAAGTTTAATTAGTTGGTAGCTATGTTGTTCTGACATAGTCGCGTTAATGCCTCTCATTCGGCAACCAATATCTCATTCGTTCCAAACTCTTCGGGCTCTGGAACACTTTAATATTATAAGTATTAAGTTGCGGACAAATATTAATGTACTCCCGGCCCACGTTTGTCGCTCAATCATGTGCATAGATGTTAGTCAGCAAGCAAAGATTTCTTTCATTTTTTTCTTCTATTGTTATTCTATTACATTTGAGGAGCATTCTTTCTCTTTTTAACGAATCCAAAAGTCATAACCCCCATTCCAATTGCCAAAGTTAAGAAGAATAATACATCTAAGAGTGTTCCAACCTCTGGATTAGTTATCAAATTAGCGATAATAGTAAATACGATTGCGAGCAAATTAATTAACAATCCAGCCATGAAAATGGTCATATTCTTTTTAGTTTTTCCCTTGGCATGTCTTAATCCATGAAGATATAGATCAACAATTGAAGCAATTAAAAACACTAAAACCCATAAGGAGACGGTGGCCAAGGGAATGAGATCTATCTGAGTATCAACCATATCCAAGTTAATTATGGTTATAAAGTCCGTTAAAATGAGATATATTGCAAATCCGATGATGATTAGAATGGGAACGATGTAATTATAACGCTTTCTTAGCCATGAACTGGAATGGACCATCACTTGCATTGTAAAATACATAAAACTGGCCCCAAGCATGATTGAAATTAAAGCAATTCGATAAAATATCTGAACGGCCAATTCCGTAGCCACCACATCATAAATAAAAATCGAGCCGATATAAAAACTAATGAAAATGGTTGAGGCGGCCATTAATTGATTTCCAATGTATTTTTTATTCTGCCTCAAGACATAAAAGGCCATGAGAAATCCCGCAATTGTCCCGAGAAGCTCAAAAATATATCCTAATTCTTGTAACATAAAATAAATACATGAAGAAAAAAATAAAAAAGCACTCGTTATAGAATATAATATGGAAAAAGATCTAATCTATAAAAGGGGAACGGAAATAGAATGATTGAAATAAACATTCCCGTTGCAATAACATTCGCTTTACTCTACAATATTATCCAAAACCTTTCAAAAGGGCTGCAAAAATATGCTATTGATGGAGCATCCCTGGAATACCTAAGAGAGAAAAATAAAGATCCTGAACATCGAAAGAAATTTCGCTTATGGATGTGGGGCACTATTGGAACCATAGGATCCAATGCTTTTCTTGTTATGGCGCAGCCTTTTGCCCCTCATTCCTCTTTTAGTGTGGCTTTTGGGGGTTTTGGACTTTTAAGTTTGGTTGTTTATTCTCACTTTAAGTTAAACGAAAACATCCGAACCCCAGAAATATTGGGCGCTCTCATCATTCTGGTGGCCACCTTTTTATTCGGTATTTTTGTTGAAGATACCAAACCCATAGGTATCAAATACAATATTTTAAGTACGATCTCCTTAACACTTCTGGGAGTTTTGATCATTCTTGCCTTGATTTCAAGGAATTCTGGGTATAGGGGGCATGAATTTGTATGGGGAATTATATCTGGCTTTTTCGGCGGAATGGGGGCAGTATTACTTCAAACATCCGCGATAAGTTCTGGGAGAGATTATGGAAGTATGACCAAAACATGGGATCTATGGATTGCCTTGTTGTGTGCGTTTTTGGCCTTTGCTTCAACGCAATATGGATTTAAACACGGCAACGCGACAATTATTGTGACAATATATAATGCGATATCCTTACTTGTTCCGATAATTATGGATATTTACGTTTTGGAAAAAGAGATTCCGGCATTTCAATTAGTAATGCTGGGTTTTATTGGATTCGGAACAATTTTATTAACCGCTTTTAGAGATTGGGATAAAAAAGTGAAGAAACAATAGAGAAGATAATAAACAATACAGAAAATGCCTAATTTAATTTATGAGTCGCAGTGATAACGATTGTTCCCAAAATCATGCAAATAGCCGCCAAATTAACAAGCCATAGGAAGTTATCCAAAGATGCGACCAAGCTCTCCGAATCAAATATAATCCCTAATGACCAAATAATCATTCCCACTAACGTTTTAAGAGATTTTTTTCTCACGTCCCCAGCACTTTTCCTTATCATCCATATATAAAGAATAAAGAAAGAGGCAGCTATCACAGGCATCCCAATTTGTTGAATGGTTAGAGAGAGATCAGATTCTGCGGGTTTAAATAGAAAGATTGTTGCAATGACCACGAAAATTGTACTGAATATGGTGAAAAAGTGTTTTGTTTTCGTGATAATAAACTTTTCATAAACATATACTGCCGGAAAAAGCGATATTGCCGCAAAAGCGTATCCCAGAGCCAAAAGGAAATTATAATACGATTCAAAAAAATAAGAGAAGATAAAACTTATACGGGTGAAATCCATAAAAAGCATCAAAAAGCCAAAAGCTAAAAAGTTAGCTCTCTGGGATTCAATAAGTTTGGGATTCCGAGCCCTATTAAAGAATATTAAGGATGAAGCAAACATAACAATACAAACGAGGATCCATAAAATTAAATTGAAACCACGATAATATCCATTTTCAAAAGCCATGATTAACCAAGAGTCCCACATTGAGGTTTGTCCAATCATAATTATTCTTGGTTCCATATGGATAAAAAACCTATCATGTTTAACCTCATCTGCCTAATCAATAATAATTAGGTTCGAAACGGACGAGTAATGATCCTCTTCATCTTAAGAAGAATTTTTTTCCACAAAGGCATATAAGGGACAATTTTGGGAACTTTTTCTCCCGCTTCAACCATCCTCCGCTTTAACCTTTCTGCCAAATGCGCACGAATGTCTTTCAAGCTTTCATCCCTTACCAAATTGTTTCGTTCATGGGGATCTTCCTCTAAATCATATAAACATTTCTCCATGTAAAGATCACTATGGGAGCGGAGCCATCCGCTTGAAATCGGTTCTTTCACCGAATATTTCCATTTTTTTGTCCTGATGGCGCGACCTATTTGGCTTTCACTTATTTGAATTAAAACCTCATCCCTCCACCCCTCGCCGTTATTATCCACCAGATCTTGAAGGCATCTTCCATCCATAGTAGATGGCACCTCAATCCCCGCCATATTCAATAACGTGGGAGAGTAATCAATTAAACTCACCAGATCTTCAATTCTCTTCCCACTTTCAAAACCTGGACCCTTAATGATTAGGGGGATATGAACGGAGGCATCATGACAGGACCTTTTATATTCGAAGTTTCTGGTTTTGAAATGGGAACCATGATCGCTGGTGTAAATTATGATGGTATCTTCATCCAGTCCTTTTTCCTCCAAAAATTTTTCGATCCGACCCACGTTCTTATCTATACT
>CAZEPC010000162.1:0-9867 GCA_964513765.1 uncultured archaeon | reverse complement strand
TTTCTCACCAATGCTGGCATAAGTAAATTTCGCTCCATGATCTACACAAAATACGCGGGATTTTTTCCCCTTAACTCCCATACAAAATGAAATCAACCCTATATTTTCCTTGTCTGCCCTTTCACATAATTTGAATACTTTCCCATTATCTTCATATGATCGGGCTAGAAATATCATTTTAATCAGGTGAGGTGTATCGTTTAATTCCATTCCTGGGCATTTTCGTTTAAAATCTTCATATCGATCATTGATTTCCCTTAGTGGTGGTGTGTTCTTAAAATTATGATAAGAATAGATCAGATTTACTCCTTTTTCTTTTGAAAGATTATAAAACTTTTCCAAATTCTTTTTATCCAATTGAGCTTCTACATCAACATAGGTAGGTTTTGCCCTTATTAATTTTTCAATTATTTTGAATCTCTCTTGTTCATCTATTTCAGTTTTTCCTCCTTCTGCCGGAGATCTCATGGTGAGGATTAGATCTACCGGAGTCACTTCCACGAGAAACTCAAGGAAATCTAAAGGAAAATTAGCCACCATATTATAATAATCTATCCGGAACTCAATCATGGCGGCCCCTTTCTTAATGCAATCATTAACTTGATATTTAACTGCTTTTCTGGCACCAGTCTTCAGCGGTATGGCTACACACACATTAGGTTTTGGTCTTTTTTGCTTTTTTTCTTTATCCATTTTAACTTCACTTTCTTTATTCGGATATTTTTATCTTTGATTTGAATGATATTAATATTATTATTCCTCTATTCCGAGTTGCTCTATTATAACTTTCCTCATAATTTCTTTATCGGGTTCTTTTCCTGTCCACCATTTAAAAGCCAACCATCCTTGATTAATAAACATTTCAATTCCCGATTGGGTTTCACATCCTATTTCTTTTGCCTCCTTGAGCAATTTTGTCTCGATGGGGTTATAAATTACATCAAACACGAAAAGATCCGGATGGAGCCATTCTTTCTTTACTGGGGTGGCATCAACTTTGGGATGCATTCCAACTGGAGTCACATTGACTAATAAATCTGCATTTTGAATTGCTTTTTTAACTTTATCTTCATTTTCGAGTTTAATAGTTTCAATTGCCTTTTCATATGAGTCGGAGAGCCTTTGTTTCAGATTAGTGGCTATATCAAAATCTTCTTCTCGATTAATTATGCTCAAGCTTTTTATTTCACGTAATAGATAAAATGAAACTGCCCTTGCCGCACCACCTGCACCAATCATGACGACTTTCTTATCTCTAGGATCAAATCCTTTGTCCTTTAAAGATTTTAAAGATCCCTCTCCATCTGTATTCTTGGCTTTAAGTTTTCCGTTTTCATTCTTGATGGTATTTATAGCACCCAATTGAGATGCGGTTTCCTCAATTTCATCTAAATAAGGTATAATTTCTACTTTATGGGGAATTGTCACGTTAATCCCTCTGATATTTAATGCCTTAAATCCCTTGACAGCATCTTCAAGATTCTCAGGTAATACATGGAAGGCCTCATAGACATAATCTAATCCTAAATCCATTAACGCCGCATTATGCATCGTTGGAGACATAGAGTGTTCAATTGGATCCCCAATAACCGCAAGAATTTTAGTTTTTGCGGTAATTTCATTTTTCTTCTTCATATTATTATTTCTATGTTTTGCTGAAAGAAAAGTTTTTTAGCAAAGGTTTCTTTTTTAAAGTTGACTTGTTTTTGGAAAGTAAAAATTCCAAATAACTCTATACTATATTCAATATTTTACATGCTAGTATTATTTTTAGACAATTCTAGTAAAAATATTATAATTAAACTACTATTACATAAGTGATTTTTCAATGAGTTCAAGTGAAACAGAAGAATATTTAGAGAAAATTAAACAATCTATTTTAGAAGATTTACCCGATTCTGCGGAACTTAAGGAAATTCAATTTGAAGGACCTGAGATCGCAATTTATAGCAACAATCCTGATTTTATCGGTAATAACCGGTCTATCATAAAAAAGATCGTAAAAAAATTAAGAAAAAGAATTGTGGTAAGGACAACTACTTCAATTCGAAAAAATAATGATGCAACGGTTGAGAAAATTAAGGAAATCGTACCAGAAGATGCAGAAATCTCAAAAATCATGTTCAATGAAAATTTGGGTGAGGTTATTATTGAGGCTACAAAACCGGGTGTTGCAATTGGCAAATCGGGAGCAAATTTAAAAAAGATCAAGAAAGAAACACTATGGCTACCAAGAGTAATTAGGACTCCTCCAATCAGATCGAGGACCGTTGAATTGGTTCGGAATATGCTACAAAAGGAAAGACAACTTCAGAAACAAATATTCCGAAAAATTGGAAAACGGATTCATCGACCCCAGATTAAGGGCGATATTGAAATTAAGTTGAGTGCTTTGGGCGGTTATAGAGAAGTGGGCAGATCGTGTACTTTATTGAGTACCAATGAAAGCAAAGTCCTCTTGGATTGTGGTATGAATGTGGGAAACCCAAAAGATCTATTTCCTTATTTAAACAATGGGGATGTTGATCTCGGAGATTTGGATGCCGTAATATTAACTCACGCGCATTTAGATCACTCGGGTTTAGTTCCTTATTTATTTAAATGGGGATATGAGGGTCCAATTTATATGAGCGAACCCACTTTGCATTTATCAACGATGCTTCAATTAGATTACATTAATATTTGCAAGCGGGAAGGAAGACCTGCACCCTATTCGAAAAGAGATATTAAAAAAGCGGTTCTTCATACGTATTCGTTGGAATGGGGGAAAGTTACAGATATTGCTCCTGATATTAAGCTTACACTTCATAACGCAGGACATATCTTGGGTTCGAGCCTAATGCATCTTCATTTTGGCTCGGGCGATCATAATCTCGTATATACTGGTGATTTTAAATTTCAAAAGACTAGATTATTAGAAGCAGCTTCATGTAAATTTCCACGCCTTGAAAGTCTAATTGTAGAATCAACCTACGGTGGAATTAAGGATACTATTCCCAGCAGGAATCAATCCGAAAAAATGATGATTAAAATCCTCAATAGGACCTTAAAACGGGGTGGAAAAGTGCTTATCCCTGTTTTAGCCGTTGGAAGAGCCCAAGAGATTATGGTTGTACTAGAAGATTTTATCTCTCGGCAAATGATTGATCCAGTTCCTGTGTATGTCGATGGTATGATTTCTGAGGCAACGGCGATCCATACTACCCATCCGGACTTTCTTAATTCAACCTTACGTGAAAAGATTTTCCATCAAGGCAAAAATCCATTTACCTCTCAAGTTTTTACCCAGGTCGATGGTTACCAAGCAAGAGATGATATTATAGCGGGTGGCCCTTGTATTATTATGGCAACTTCTGGGATGCTTCAAGGAGGACCTTCTGTACAATACCTACGGGCTTTTGCTGAGGATGAGAAAAACTCTCTCATCTTTTGTTCTTATCAAGTAGAAGGAACTCTGGGGAGAAGGGTACAAAAAGGATATAATCAATTTAATTACCATACGTCAACTGGGAAAAACCAGCCAATCAGAATTAATTTAGAAATAAATACTGTTGAAGGGTTTTCGGGTCATTCTTCCCGATCTCAAATTGTGTCCTTTATTCGCAAACTAAAACCAAGACCTAGAAGGATCTTAACCGTTCATGGGGAACCAAAAAAGACTATGAGTCTGGCATCGGTCCTTCATAAAAGGTTAAATAGCGAAACCCGTTCCTTGATTAATCAAGAATCAATAATGCTTCATTAGCATTCATATATAGATCAATCGTTGTATGGAATATTTTTTAAATTGATCAATCGTTGTATGGAAAATTTTTTTTTCAATCGCCATTTTTCAAACATAATTGCAATGAGTGAAGAAAAAGTACAACTTAGAAAAATAAGAGTCATCACAGTTATTCGGAGAATTGTGCAATTTTTGAGTTTTCTCCTTATTCATTACGTTATTCTTGAAGCCATTTTTAATACGGAACTTCCACTTCTCTCTGAACTATTCCAAGCAGTCCCATTTATTCATGCTGCAGAGAATGCATGGGCGGCAGGTGCGGGATTTTTAGAATACACATTTTATTCCATTTCTCAAGGGGTATTTCCTTATCTTTTCTTAGGTTTAATAGGGGCATTTGGATTACTCACAGGGAGGTTTGCTTGTGGGTGGATTTGTCCAACAGGTTTCCTCCAAGATATCTTTGCCGGACTATCTACTAGAAATAAAAGACTGTCTGTGGAAGCGGATAAGAGATATAAAAAATTGAAAATGGTTATTTTAGTTATAATTTTCCTATTATTGATTCCATTGGGATATTATGCAGTCGGTGATGCTGCTCAGTATGCTGTTTATTCTGATGCTTTAGGTCAGATGTCAACTAATGCAGCTGGCCCATTCTCTTTATCGGAATTCCTTTTCGTGACAATTCCGGAATTTGTAACTTCCATTGTAGAAGATATGGATTTTACTTACATTTTTAGTAAAGATCATTGGTGGAGAGGAGTCTTGTTTTTCCTATATTTAATAATTATTTCCCTTTCCATTACATATCCCCGTTGGTATTGCAGATACATGTGTATTTATGGTGCAGCAGCATCTATATTCTCAGAATACTCACTACTTAAACTTCAAAGATTACCCACCAGATGTGTGGGGAGGAAAGCATGCGGTGCATGTGAAAGAGCGTGCCCAATGCAAATAAGGATCTTGGATGAGGATTATAAAGGGTTTACTGGGGAGGGAGAGTGTATTCTATGTTTACGCTGTATGGAAGCATGTAGCGAACAAGATTACGATGCAATAAAATTCAAGTTTGGGTTTTCCTAAAAATCTCTTGTGAAATACAGATATTTTCTATAAATTTCTTTTTTTTCCTTTCTCTTGGCTATTTTTGCCCTTTTAATTATTATTCTAAAACTTATTGGTGAAAACCTAAAGTTATTTTATTAGATAGAGAAGAAAATTACTGTTGGAGGCACTCTTACGTGGTATTTTTTACAGCGAGACTCTTTGAGTGAACACGGAGAAGGTCCGAGCATAGATCTTGAAGATTATCCCGTATCGCCATTTTTTTCCCCCTACACGACAATTTCCCCTGGTGAGATTCCTTATTTTAATCCCCTAAAAGGGTTTATGCCTTACGCGGAGGAATATTCCGTGCTCGATTATTCAATGGAATACACCTATTTCAATGAAGAAAATCTTCAACTTGTGAACGGGTGGCTAAAAGTGGGAGAAATCGGTTCATAAACCGCTAATCTTATTATTTTTCTGAACTTACATTGTTTTTAGATCCTTATGCTTCCACTTGGCTAAATCGAGTCCCTCGATAAACCGGTCAATCTTTTTTAAGTGACTGGCTTTATATTTTCCAATGGATTCACTTTGGCCTATAGTGAGTGATCCTTTATTCTTTATTCTTTAAATAATGTTCAATCTTATTGAACACAATTTCTAATTCTGCAATTGAAGGCAGAAAGGTCATTCTCAAGTGTCCCTCACCATATTTTCCGAAACCACTTCCAAACACGGTGCATACACCAGTTTCTTTTAAAAGATCTAACACGAAATCCTTATCGTCTTTCCATTTAGAATCAAGATGTATTTTTGGAAACATGTAGAATGTTCCTTGAGGCAGAACCACCGAAAGTTCTTCAATTTCTTGCATTCTTTTATAGGCATAATCTCTTCTTCTCCTTAAATTCTCAACCATTCGGATAGTGTGATTAAAAGGCTGATTAAGTGATTCTAATGCCGCCCATTGAGCTGGTGTATTGGCACACAGACGAATTCGGGCTAATTGTTCAATAT
The DNA here is from genome assembly GCA_964513765.1 of uncultured archaeon. Lineage (GTDB taxonomy): Archaea > Asgardarchaeota > Lokiarchaeia > Sigyniarchaeales > Promethearchaeaceae > CAZEPC01. The sequence continues at coordinate 4,070 of CAZEPC010000162.1, read as the reverse complement.
TTTTCTTTAGATGTGTGATTTTATTTTCAGGATCAAAGAAAAACATGTACCCTAATCTCCAACCTGTGCTCATATGTGCTTTACTAAAGCCATTCATACCAACTATTGGAACATCTCCTCCTAAAGATGCTGGGCAGTCATATTCCTCTTGAAATATGATCTTATCATATATTTCATCAGAGATAACAATGAGGTCGTGTTCTCCGGCAAGGTCGATTAATTCTTTTATATTCTTGGAGTCAGCAACGGATCCAGTAGGATTATTGGGAGAAGAAACTAATATTGCTTTAGTTTTATCCGTAATGGCCTTACGCGCAGAATCAATATCGGGATTCCAATTATCTTCCTCCTCAAGTTTGTAATAGGTTGTTTTTCCTCCAAACATATTTGTATAGCTTTTATATGTGGGATATCCGGGTCCTGGACTAAGAAGTTCATCTCCATCTTCAATGAGTGCGGCATTTAAAAACATAATTCCTTCAGTCACTCCTTGGGTAATAAGTATGTCATTGGGATTTAATGTGATATTGTTGTTTTGCCGTTCGTATTCACATAATTTTTCCCGAAGTGCTGGAACTCCTAAGGAATCTGCGTACATATTATGCCCATCATAGGTTGCTTTTGCCAAAGCATCACAGATATATCTCGGAGTTGAAAAGGAATCCGGAAATAGAACTGGATCTCCTATGTTCAAATAATGAACTTTCTTTGTTTTTTCGACTTCCTTAGCAGTTTCATAAATATCTCTTATTGCATAGGTTATGTTTTCTAGTCTTTTCGCTACTCGCACCATTTGATTAATTAATAAAATATGGGAAAAGAAATAAATTTATTTAATAACTCCTTTTTTCAAAAATAAGAAAGTCAATTCATTTCAAAAGCTTTATTTTGGATAAGTGAGCAAGGGCTGGGAATGGATTTAAACTCTTTTAACAAATATTGCGGTAATCTTTATGGCAGTGTATTACTTTAAATTATTAGGTGGTTTTGGAGATCGGTCGGAGACTTCAATTTCTCTCGATTTCGATCTCTCCGTAGCGGAAGTAAAAGAGATCGTCAAAAAAGAATTCAAGGTTCTCCCCCAACTAGAAATAGATTTTATGGTCGGTGGTCGCAAGCTGCCCGATGATATGAAATGGGGAATGACCGATGTAAAACCAATGAAAACTAATGTTTTGGTTATTGGACACAGATAATCTTTTATTATCATTAAAAATTCTTCTTTAATTTTTTATATAATCCTTCTTTTTAAATCCTATAATGGCATTTCTACAAACAATCGAAGAACTTCACGCGCATGATTCCAAATTAATTAAAAAGTTATGTAAAAAACTCAATCTTTCCCTTCCTCAATTTCAAAAGGTAAAGACCCTGTATGACGATAAGAAATACATTCAAGCGGGAAAACATATTTTAGATTATTTCAATCAGTTTGGCCTAGATGATCGCTGGAAGGTTCCCGCACCCGAGCTGGTACAAAAAATAGATATGGATACTTCTCTCATTTTAGATAATAAATTTCAATTTCCTTCCGGTGTTATTGACCATCCTCTCAAGGAAAATGGTACCTTAAAATGGCATTACCTGGGGCCTGATGATGATATCGAGTATGGATACCGAATCAATAGATTTGCTTGGCTTCCCACTCTATTTCAAACCTATAAAAATCTGAAAAATGAATTGGAAGAAAATAATTCTCAGAAAAAAACTCATACACAAAACAAAATTGGAGAGATTGTGAGGTATGTGAATCGTAATCTTCAAGATTGGATCATATCCAACCCCCGTCCTTTTTTTAAAAGGAATAATGAGACATGGAGGGTTCTTGAGGCGGGTTTACGATTGTTATTATCTTGGCCAATGGCTTTTTTTGGCTTCAAGGGTGAGGAGGAATTCTATCCTGCCACTAAGTTACTTTTATTGTATAATATTTATGATCAGGCCCAGTACGTGAGGTGGTGGCATGCCTTTATGGGAAATCACCTTACAATTGAAATGGATGGATTAGCCACAGCGGTAATGTGTTTTCCTGAATTTAAAAAATCGAGAAAATGGGTAAAAGTGGCAACAAAAAATATTCAAAAGGAACTACTGAAAAGACAAGTCTATCCCGATGGCATTCAGAAGGAACTTTCGGCCCACATACATCTGCTCACTCTCTTTCATTTTGATCATTTCGGCCAAATGTATAAAAAAGAGAGTTGGGACGCGGGAATTGATCCGGATTATTATAAAAGAATAGAGGAAATGTGGCAGTATCTTGTGTATTCGCTTAAACCTGATGATAATGCTCCCTTTAATAATGATTGTCCATTTTATCTAAGGGATTGGGCCTTCTTATTGAAGAAAAAGGCCAGAGAATATGAAAGAAAGGATTGGATTTATTTATTAACCCACGGAAAGGAGGGTAGAAAACCCGATATGATCCCCTCGCATGTCTTTCCTTGGGCAGGTCAATTAATTATGAAGGATTCTCTTGAAAATGAGGGAAATTGGGCATTTTTTGATATCGGTCCTAGCGGTATTTCTCCGTCTCATCTCCATCGTGATAAACTCCATCTCTCAATTCATGCTTACGGGAAAGACCTTATAATCGATACAGGATTCTTTCATCATCCGAGAGATAAATGGAGAAATACTTATTTCAATTCAACCCGTGGCCATAATACCATATTGATTAATGGGAAAGGTCAAAAAAAGGAAAAATACAAGACGCGAAATCCTATACCAGATAATTCCTCGCTTATCACAGAGAAATTTGATTTCGCAACAGGCGAATACTATGGAAAATATGCTAAGGACAAACTGGGAACGAGAACCAGGACCTATGATTCTATTAAAGGACAAGTTGGTCACAAACGGGCGGTTTTCTTTCGCAGAACGCAATATTGGGTGGTAATCGATAAAATATCAACAAAAAGAGCACGTAATATTCAAGTCTTATGGCATTTCCATCCTGCTTGTGAAGTTATTATTAAAAAATCTGTACTCCATATAAAGAGGGATAATGTGTCGCTTTATCTCAAACCCTTAACATCATCCCAAGAGATCGATTGGGAAATTTCGAAGGTAATAGGACAAGAAAACCCAAACGTTCAAGGATGGTTCTCTCCTATTTATGGGGAAAAAGTACCCGCTCCCACAGTAATTTATGAATGTCGGGTGCCATCCTCCGTTTCGTTTGGGTGGTTAATTCAAACTCGTGATTCTCAGGATGAGATTCAAACCATGGTCGAAGCAATAAGTAGTAAAGCTACATTAGACGAATTCTCTTGCGTGATCAAAAACAAAGAGAAAAAACAAGAGAGCTTATCGGTCATAATTTCTGATGATGTGGATTTAGAACGGAGATTATGTGATTTTGAGCAATTAGATTAGTTCTCTCTTCAATTTTTTTATTTTCAATTCCACTCTGTGGGATGTTTAGATACTCTTTTTAATTCTTTCGATGAGAGTTTTGAGGGATGTGTCCGGGGTTTTGGTGAATGCTTCTCCCAATCTTTTTCCAATTCTTTTTGAATCCTCTGTTCTTTATGATATTCTTTTTTGATCATTTTTTGTAATGTGTCAGAGATTGGTTTAAATGGATCAAAATCGATTATAAACATTTCAAAGGCAGATATTATTGGTGCCACACACCAGCCTACCTCAATAGAATATGCACCCCAACCTACATCTCCATTCGCTCCATAGGGCTCATCAAATCTATAATCATATCCTCTGGTCCAAGCACCATCTAATTGCTTATTCTTCGAGTTTAACTGGATAGATCTTAAATATTGCAATAGATGAACCAGCATATTTTTTGATTGTCCTCCGCCTAATATTTTATCTGCAAGATATAATCCCCAAGCAATGAATCCTCCCGAATATAATTGATCTGTAATGGTGTCTTCTTTATTTGTATATAGGGCGGCCTCTCCTGTCCCATAATGCTCATTGTTGGCCTCGGTTCGTGCATGTTCTTGGAATGGATCTCTCTCGGGGAAAGCCCCAGTATTATTGTCTTGAATCTCGGCAAAAACGCTTATAATTCTCTTCACATAACTCTTATGCTGTTTGGATGGTTC
>CAZEPC010000161.1:0-9882 GCA_964513765.1 uncultured archaeon | reverse complement strand
GATTTTCTACCAATTTTCCATGTTCCTTCATAAATTTAAAACTTATCGAGTTCCGGAGACCATTATCTATGCAATAAATCTTTTTGGGATTGACTTCTTGAACTTTAAGAGAGTAGGAAAATATCGATATCTGGTAGATTAACATACTTTCTTCAAGATAATTCATATAGGACCTGATTTTTTCATGAGATACTTTAAAAATATTTTTCAGGGAATTATAAGATGTGGGTTGGGCAACATTGGTCAAACAATAATTAGCCAAGCGCCTTAATAGGTTAACATCCCTAATCTCATGCCTCATGATTATATCTCTATATAAAATATCCTCAAAATAGTTTTTGAGTATTTTTTCATTTTCAGATAAGATAACTTCTGGAAAACCCCCTTTAACTAAATAGGTTTCAAAATGTTTTCTTAACTCTATTTCATTAAGAACCATCGATTTTTCATCAGTTGGCACATCGATTTCTTTAAATGTAAGAAATTCTTTAAAACTCAAAGGATACAAGGTATATGAAATATGTCTTCCGGTAAGAGCCGTCCCAAATTCTCTACTCATTAATTTTGAAGAGGATCCCGTGATAAAAATATGTGCCATCTCCAAATCTCTCATTTTCCGAACCCACTTTTCCCATTTTGGGATAGATTGGATTTCATCAAGAAATACATATGGCCTCTTCTCAGAATTAATCCTTAATCTATACACATCCCATATACGCTTTAACAAATCCAAATTCAAGTCATTTGCAAATACAGGGTCTTCAAAATTAACAAAAAGTATGTGAGAATCTTGAAGTTTCAATTTTCTCATTAATAATATTAGAAGTGATGATTTTCCCGATCTTCTAACCCCTACAATATCAATGACTTCTTTTCCAACCGACTTGATAATTTCATCACTTATTTCTCTTTCTACGATTTTCTTATTTTTGAAGAAATCAAGCCAAGTATAGAGCACTTCTAAAATCTGGGATTCTTCAATCATTCTAATTTAATATTAAGAAAAAATAAATTATAATCTTTTTGAATATATCGTGAACTTTTTGGCATTTTTATTCGGTATATCGTGAACTTTTTGGCATTTTTATTCGGTATATCGTGAACTTTTTGAAAGTTTAGCTTTTTTCAAAATACTCATTTTTTCTTTTTTTCAAAGAATTCAAAAAAGCAATAAAAATTATAGCAATGGGATCATTTTCAAGATCAACAAGCATATTGGCCATGCACAATGATACCCACGAGAAATAGAAGAAGAATAAGAAGACTGATCAGATAAATATTTATTCACTTGTGCGTTACTATTATCTGAATTCGCTAACATTTATTACAAATATCTATTATTACTTATACTAACATACCACTCATATACACAACGGCCATAATTCGCAAACCATACATAAATCTACAAAGCACCAAAAAATAAACACTACGCAATACATCTAAATCCGCTCAAATTAAAGGAAATCGAAGGGAGATATCACGAAAAATGAGATTTGCCAAAATGGGACTTAGGTTTTTGAATAAACGAAAATTACGGACCGCAATGACAGTAATCGCTATCGCATTGGGGGTAGGAATCCTTACCGGAGTTAATGTTACCGCTGACTCCATTGAAAGAGCAGTTAATGTGGAGATCTATACAAAGCTCGGGGAAAACGATGTTATTGTAAGGGGAAATAGGTCCATCGAGGGGGGATGGTTTAATTATCAACAGGCAAAAAATAAAATCCAAGATGTAGACGGGGTGGATTCTTTGGTCCCTCGGATCATAAAGAACAGTCCATCATACCCATTGAAGAATAATTCGGGCGGATGGAATGTCCCAACCATTGCACTTCAGACAGATCACCAACGAGAATCTTATTTTGGAAAATGTAACATCTCAGATGCGTTACAGGAAAATCTCATTAACACCTCAAAAATTGAAGATCTCTTCCAAGCCAATCAAGATTTGGACATTCCGGTTGTGCTTTCCGAGGGCTATGCCAACAGGTTTAATTTAACGGCCGGTGATCCCCTTTATGTATTTCCGGAAAATACTACTGAATATGGAAGTCTTAACCGATATAATACCACAACTTGGCTAGAGGGGACAATAATCGGAATCATCAAGGATACCAGCGAGGCAGTCCGTGATTATGAGCCCCCCGCGAAGGTTTGGGAACTATACCCACCTTCGGAGGCAATTTATGTGGATATTGACACGGCCTGGGAGGTAATGTTTAATGACCATGAGGGGCAAGTGAATATGATTTTTGTCCACGTGGATAATCCCGGCATCATCGAAACTGTCCGGAATGACATTGAGGACTTAGATAATGAGGGGATATTTCCCGGCGGAATTTTTACCACGAACGCGAAAGGAATATTTACCGAGGGTATCCTTCAAGTAAACTTTTTGATGCGGGGGATATTCAGCATTTTCTCGGCAATATCGTTGCTGGTATGCGCTTTAATCATAAAAAATCTTTTAGAAATGTCAAAGGAGGAGAATACCCACGAGATCGGAATAATGAGGGCGGTGGGGGTTACAAAAAGCAAAATAATCCAAATGTACCTCACCCAAATTCTTTTCATATCCATCGTGGGAGGACTTCTCGGAATTCTATTCGGATATTACATCTCCTCTATCTTCGTAGGATCCTATGTAGATACCGCGAAAGCGGTTGGCACGGATTTCTCGGGATACGATCTTAGTCCCGTGATGACGGCAGAAACTGCGCTTATAGGGCTATCCTCCGGCATTCTCGTGAGCATAGTTTTCGGCCTCATACCAGCCAGGGATGCGGCCAATATTGATCCTCTCGATGCATTACGGGCAAAAGCAGAAAAGCCAAAGCAAAGCTTGCTCATCAGGACCATTAAGAAAGGAGGAAAATTATCTATGGCCATCGCATTTACTGCCGGAGGTGCTGTTCTCGTAGGATCGGCTTTTGGTGGGCTATTTCTCGCAGATATCATAAACCCGGAGATAATTGTAATGGTATTTGCTGGAGTACTTTTACTCATCATCGGAATAATCCTCTTGGCCGCTTTTATCTTTCCACTCATAGTTCCATTTCTTTCCTATGTGTTCAACCCCTTGCTTCAAAAAATGCGCAAAATCACCAGCCGAAACCTCAGGAGATATTCAAAGCAAACTAAAAATACCTTTGCTATGTTGGCCATCGGCATATCTATGATGATAACCGTTGGAACAATCATGAACTCCGCTTACGTGGGTGCATACCCAGGCGGACGTACCATTGTAGGCGGGGATCTTAGGGTAGGAAACTTTGACCGGGGTATGGTCTATCGAGACGGGCATCAACAAGGATTGCGGGATCTTCCATCCGTGGAACAAGCCGTCCCAATGCGTTTCTCCTTGGGTGTTGAGGGGCTTACCCGAATCGACAGATTGGCAAATAATCGCACCTTTGGAGGCAAAAAGAAAACTACATTGGGGACGGTGGATGAATCATTCCAGCTGGGTATTTTCGATCCCGCCGAATATAACATACTTCATTCCCATGATTCCATTGTGAGATTGGGCGGAAGTGCAGAAAGCCTCAATGACCTTATGGAACGAGTACAAGATCCCTACACCACCATCCTCCATACCCGTCTTGCCAGAAGGTTAGGGGGAATCGAGGAGGGAGAAACCGTTCGAATGCGATTCGATGGCTTCGAGGCAGATTTCACGGTCGTCGGAATATTCGATGTTCTCCCGGGATTTTACTGGTCATATTACGATTTAGATGACCCCTACGATAAACAATTCTGCGGGGCAATATCTTGGGAGACCTATGAACAGATGGTCGATGAAAATATTGGAAAGATAGACATTGTGGCGAAAAATGAAGTATATCCGCCCGAGGAGAGAGATTTCTCTGAAGAAATCCCCGAGGAGAGTTTAGCAGGGTATTTGAATACACCTATCGATTACAAAAGTCTGGAAAATTTAGCCTCTCAGACGGGATTGGTGAAAAATACCACACGTAGGGTAGCTTCTCCGTTTTGGGGAATTCCACCTTTCAAATGGCAAACTAACCTCACCACCTACGACCCGAATGCGAATTTGAGCGAATACTATTCAAGCCCGGCCGATGAAGAAACCTTTTCGGAGGAAATATCCGAACAGTTTAATCGCACACTAGCTTTGCAAAATGTAATGTATCACGAATCCGGCTCTATCTCACCCGATTGGAACACCATGGTGAGTAAATCAATGGTGATTGATCCCCAACGCGATAGAGATTTTGGAAATACGAATATTACCCGCACGATTAAAGATATCCCAAATACCCATAATGAAAGCGTGGAGGATATTTTTAGCTGGGCACAAGAGAATTACGAGAATAATAATTACTGCGTACTAAACGAGATTTACGTGAATGTCAATGTCAGTACCCTCGAGATGGATTACGTAAAGAGATTCATTCCCGGGGAGACTATTCGAATATATTACAATGATACCATTTATACAGATTTTACGGTCATTGCCACCACGAATTCACACTATCCATTCCAATATACCGATGAAAACGGGGAGTTCCACGGAGATACAGCGGTGTTTAATTATAAAGGGATGTCCTTTAATCCAATTAAGGAAAAGACGGGGGATTGGAGCTTTTTCTTTGAGGTCTTAGATGTAGAACCCAACACAATCTTCCTCCCAAATAACCCGGATCTCATTCCGGAAAATGTCACGCAAGAAGTGCTTCCCGATTTAATTGATCAATACCTTAATGGGACCTTGGGTTCCGATACATCGGATGGAGAAAGTGATGATCCGCTTCAACAATTATACGAATCAGGTTGGTTGAATCAAACCCTAGAGCAAACATATTTCTTAAACCAATCAACTTTTGATGGCGAGCTTAATACCACTCAATGGGCGGGAAATTATTCCTATAACGGAGAGACCATAGAATTTGATGGGGCCGAATTTACATACCAAGGTGAGGAAACGGAAGTTAATTTTACGCTCCCCACACAAAACGGAACCCAGATCCTCGAATCCATCGCAAACGGATCCACCCCTTTAGAGCTGGAAAACTTCACCTCCTTGGTTTATTTCGATCTGGATGACAACATGACCTACGATGACATCAAGAATTTCATAGAATCAATGGAGGCTGTGTGTGACACCGTCCCCACCCTCGAGAATGTCACCCTATTTTGCCCGAAGCTATTTTTATTGGAGGATTCAGGGCTCTTTAATGTGTATTTCTTCGTGGGGACCGAAAACAAAGGGAAAATAAATGATGCTGCCTACGAAATAGAAAACTATTACATTAACGAAGGACTGGGTTGGGAAGAAAGGTGGTTGGAACGTGCCAACGAACAAGAAGAAGATGTAGGAGGATTCCTCAGCTTGATAACCAACATGTTCTTCGGTGTCTTGAGCTTTGCATTGATTGTTTCCTTGGTTGGACTGGCTATCTCTACTATAATCTCCATCAAAAAGCGATATGCCGAGATAGGGACCCTGCGAACCCTCGGATTTTCGAAAAAGCAGATAATGAAGATGGTAATTGGAGAGGGGACAATAACCGCCATATACGGGATAGCTGTGGGATTGATAACTGGACTGGTAATCGCCGGGCTCGTAATAGCGAATCTGCCCTTTATGGTATTTTTACCGATGTTATTTACCCCCCCGTATGAGTTGATCTTCCAAGGAATCGGATTACTGATAGTTGCATCCATTGGAGTTAGCATTGTGCCGGGCTTCAGTGCGGTGAATATAGATATCTCCGAAGCAATTAGATCTAAAGGACAGTAGAGAGAACAAGGAAAGTAAAGTGAACAAAGAAAATAGAGAAAACCATAATTACTAAAATACACTAATAAATATACTTTAAACAAGAACCTCTAAATAGGAACCTCTAAATAAGAACCTCTAAATAAGAACCTCTAAATAAGAACCTCACAATTAAGAAGAAAGAAGATGAATAAAAATGAGCGATATAATGAAAGAAAAGGTAGAACCCGAAGGCAATAAGGCTGAACCTACCCAGAATGCCCAGAATACGGATCAAAAAGAGCCCAAAAAGGATGATAATGTGGTACTCCGAACCGAAAAACTATATCGGATTTTCAAGCGAGGAAAGTTTTCCGTAAACGCACTTGACGGGGTATCCTTTCAGATCTACAATGGAGAGTTCGTATCCATTACGGGCAAGTCGGGGTCTGGAAAAAGCACCCTCTTGAACATATTAGGTACCTTGGATACACCCACGAAAGGGGAGGTTTATATCGGAGGTGAGCCCATCTCCAAAATGGACGATTCAGAAAGGACCGCATTGCGCAGAAAGAGAATCGGGTTTGTTTTCCAAGATTATAACTTGATCCCCGTGCTAAATGCTGTGGAAAATGTGGAACTTCCCCTATTTAATGCCGGTATCTCAAAGGAAAAACGAAGGCAAAAAGCACTCGATATGCTAGAAATTGTTGGATTGAGAGACAGGGCGGACCACAAACCAGACGAATTAAGCGGTGGGCAATCACAGAGAGTATCTGTCGCCAGAGCACTCGTTTCGGACCCTACCATTGTATTAGCAGACGAACCAACTGGAGCATTAGACACCAAAACGGGTACTAAGATAATGAATCTTTTTGATGATCTGAACAAGGAACAAGGGCATACCATCATTATGGTCACCCACGATGTGGCGTTGGCCGATCGGGCTACCCGAAAAATTGTCTTGAAGGATGGAAAAGTCATAAAAGACCAAACCGTTTAGAAACAGATTACTCTAGAAAACTGTGAATAAATCATGAATCCGGAAAATCAGAAATATTACCATAAGTACCATCTTATTTTAGCCAGATATAACGAGTTAGGGCTGAAATCCGATCAGGTAAGGAGACGAATGGAACGACGGCTGATAAAACATGTCATGGGTATGGGAAAAAAGTACGATCTCCCGATCTCAAAAGGAGAGATTAAATTTGGACGATTAATGTTTCATGTGGAAAATACATATATTCCCAAGGCAATACACCTCTTTAGGCACCTTATCGGCATATATAGCTTTTCCCCGGCATTTTCCATTGAGAAAAAGTATGAAAATGTCAAGAAACACGCTGTATTATTCTCCAGTACATATCTTCAAGAGGGGGATACTTTCGCAGTTCGATCCCGGAGATTAAAACCCTATCCCAAAACCACCCCCGAAATAGAGAGGGAGGTGGGTGCAGCCATCATCAAGAGAAGCACGGAACTGGGGAAAGAGATTTCCGTAGATCTGACCGAACCAGATAAAACCATTTATATTGAAATTCGCAGTAAGAAGGCCTATATCTACTCGGAAAAGATAGAGTCCTATTGGGGCGGAAACCCTATAGAGTACGATAAGGCCATGTTTGGAGTTTTCTCAGAGTATTTCTCCCATCAAGAAAGTGCCCTCGCATCTCATCTTATGCTAAGAAGGGGAACTGTAATATTGCCGATATTCTTTGAGAGCAGAACCTTTCCCTACCGGAAAGAAAATATGCCAGACTGCATGCATCTTATGGATTATTATCCCCAAGACCTTCCGACCTTAAAGGTAAATATAAATCCCCTACGGGAATTGATTTCCCAGGAAACCAGAAGAAAGGGCAAAAAGGAGCAAGCACAAGCGGATCATATGTATGTAAAGAAAAAACAAATACTTTATGAAATTCATGCCATCCCTTACATCCTAGAGAAGTTAAAGGAAAAGGTCCAGGGAAAACCCATCCAATATAACGGGCACACCTTGAACATAAAAGGGGCAATTACCCCCATTCGGAATCTAGATGATTTAGAGAGGTATTATATACAGGCCGGCAATCAACATAACATTGTTCAATTTACGCCGCTGATCGCGTTTAACGATGAGCAAGTTCAAACACTTCAATCCATTTTTGAAAAAGAGATTAAATACCGCGATCAAGATGAAATTTCCCAATATCCGGAGGAATTAGAAAGGGGGACAGGGGGATTTTCCGTGGGAAAGGTTCTCTCCTCTGAATACCTTGATCAAGAAGTCGAGGTAACTGAAGAGCAAGAAGAGATAAGGGTGGAAAAAGTGAAGGAAATAGACAAGAATTGGGAAATGATGCAGACCGAGAAACATAATAACAAAAATAGCAATAACAATAACAACAGCAACAACAAGAATAACAAAAATAAGAATAAGAATACTGCTGACCAACAAGGGAGCCACATCCAAAAGAAAAGTGTGTATTTACTGATGGAAAATAACCTTAAATTCTTCGAGAAGTCGGATGTAAAAGAATGTATCGAAGAAATCGTAGATAATAGCTTATTTCTTTTTGAATAATTCTCCCTTTTTTGGGAATTTTTTAGGGCTTCTTAGATTTTCATACGGTTTCTGGAAAGTTTTTAGGGTTTCTTGGGGGTTTTTAACAAGAAGAACTCCCTTGAGAGTCGCTTGGAACCGCTATCCAAAATTGAGGGGAAGTTATAATTGCTAATGGTCAATTCCTCCCGAGGACTGTCAAAAATTCGTTCGGAATTCAATAAATTTAACACCTGTAACCCATTTTTTTGAGCCATTTCCTCGATGGGGATATTAATTTTATTATGCTTTCGGAAAATTACCGGAGCAACTAATGCCAAGCACGCCCCCTCCTTAAGAAGATAGGAAGATTGCTCGATTAGACTCTTATATAACGGTTTGACCATTTCATCGATGGTATCCTCCACACCTTGATCTTCGGGAAAATGTTCAAAGACAGGGTACAAAAGAGGTTCGGTGGCAATCCCATCAAAACTATTGGGCTTAAATTTGTCAGCAACCAAATCAATGGAACTATGTACAATATGCTTTTTCAAATATTTCTTTGAGAGGTTCTTCTGCAACTGGGCTGCGGTGAATTTGAGATTTTTCCGCGAGGCATTCACGTGATCTTGCTTTATATCGGCCCCGTGCATCTCGCAACCTGTCATATAGCCAAATTGAAGAATCGTCCCCAAACCGCAGAAGGGATCCAAGACCTTTCTGGTGTGCAGAGGGGGTTCCAAACCTAAAAATGAGATCAAAGTTTTGGCGAATTTAGGCGGAATGGTTTGGCGAAAGTCGGTTACGGGACGCTCTTCATCCAAGAGCTTTTGAAAATTGGAATCCGAAACCGTGTAGGTTTTTCCGATGTAAATCCCCTCTTCGGTCATGCAATAGAGTATTTCGGACCGATAGGGTTTATATAGTTCGTATCGAAAGAAATGATGGGGGAAAATCGGATTCAAGGATCCATTCTGGATCTTCTCGATCGGATATTTAAAATACAACGCTTTTCGGGCACCTTTCTCCTTAAGCGTCTTGGTGAGGTATTTATTTGTGAATTGCAAAAAGTGCTGAATGAGAATTCGGTAATAAGGATCATTAAAACTCACGGGATAGATAGAATTAGCCACAAACACCTTTTCATCCTCCATCTCGGGGAATACATCCAAAAGGAGATCGTTCAAAACACCCTCCAAGTATTCTCTGGCGGGATAAATGGCCGAACGATTTCCTTCCATTTCCAAGGGAAAGGCATCGGTGAAGAGTTCAATATCGACAAAGTCGTACATGATCCCTATTTTTTGCACGCTCCCCAAGCGAACCATAAGATCGGCTACCTTATCCAAGTTCTCTTGCTCATCGTACGATTCAAATTCAACGATCGCAACGTTGGTGGAATAATCGGTAATGTATCCCTTAAATGCCTCCGTTCTAAGCATATGGTCGATTTCTGCCAGTGCTAAGCGCCAATTCCTCCCTAATACGAATAAATATTTTTGCATGCTAAATAATCCGCCGTTCCGCGTTTTTTCTAATAAATATATAAAGACGCGATTTCTCATTAATATTTGGCTCGAAAAGCTAGAAAACACATAAAAGCCGAAATACTTATTTAAGTGAAAAG
>CAZEPC010000160.1:0-9890 GCA_964513765.1 uncultured archaeon | reverse complement strand
TTTTTTAGGTCTTGATATGGACTTAATACGCGATAAACTCGAGAAAAATAATAGAAACAAGAATCTATCCGATTAAACAAATAACATTTTTACGCGAGAGAAAACCCATTCCTTTATTACTTTTCTCTTGAATTCTAACCAAAAAAATGAAAATTCTTGAATTTTGAGTCATTTTAAGATAATAGGAAAGAAACGAGTAGGATTTTTAAAATTTTTAATAGAAAGCGAATTTAATACTTTAAGGAGCAGAGGATTTTGAAAAAACTGAAATTGACCGAACTAGAGGATTGGTATAGAAAACAACTTGGGAAAGAATATTCAAAGGAACACAAATTTTTAAGAAAGCGGATATTCGACAAGGCCTACGATGAAATTGCCCAAACGAAAATTGCCTTAAAAGGTTGGACCAAGCCCGAACGATATGAAAAAGCTAAAAATGAGGGAAATCCAATCTCAAAAAAAAATCGAAGTATCATCGAACGTTTTACCGAAAAGGTATTGGAATCGATGGAAAAGATTGAGGTACCAAGTATCGATGTGGATATTAGTTATAAGACATCAATGGATTTTTGTAATCAAGTAAGGGAACTCTACCGGGTGTATAATCAGAGTGGGAAAAAATCGCTTCCTCGATTCCGAAAACAATATAATATCGAAATAAAGGAATTAGATTTACATCTAAGAAAAATTGGAGATTATTCCTCGAAAACGGACAAATTCCTCCGTAAAAAATACGCGGGAGCAAAAGAAGCAGAAACTTTGCTTCGAAAAATCCCAAAAATTAAGCATAAAATAGACCAATTGGGTACTGCCCGTAGCACATACGAGGAAATGCAAGAAAAAGTAGAGAATATGCAAGAAGAACTTAAAAATTATAAAAAAGAATATGAGGGACTTTCCCAATCACCAGAACTTATAAGATTAAAAGAACTTAACTCCACATTAAGGAAAAGGAGAAGGGCATTAAGGAGCTTCCTCAAGTTCACCAAAGCATTCAAAAAATTAAAGAAAGGAATAGAAGACAATACCGTTCCCGTCCATGATATTAATCAATCCGATCTAAGAAAATACATCAAGGCACCGGTACGGGAAATTGTTGCAGAGGGACCACAAACTCAAAATCTACGTGAAGTTTTGATTCGTACCCGATTAATTTTGGAAGATCAAAAGAATCCTCTTAAGATTAGAAAAGACCAAAGGGAAAGAATTGTTGAAAATATCAATGACATTGTGAATGATAAAGCACTTGAACCCAAAGTTCAGGAAATTTTAGATTTGCAAGAAGAAAGAGATCAAGTCAGAAAAACACTAGAAGAAAAGGGAATACGGGACAAACAAGAGGATCTAAAGGATAAAATTCAAACCCTCACTCTTGATTTAGATCACTTCACTAACGATTTAGAACACAAAAAAGAGGAATATGAGAGTCTTTTGGGAAAGGTTGCCCAATACCGAACTTTCCTCGAGGACAAGGTGAAGAAAGAAGTAGGCAAAAAGGTTAAGATTAACATCATCATTCCAGATTAACATCATTACTTTTTTTCTCAACTTATTTTCCTCATATCTATTTTCCTAAGATCTAAAAATTCCTAATCGTATATTATATAAAGAAAAACCCCAATTAATTATCTAACAGAGTGTATATTAGGCGAAATAACATGGAATCTTTGGATAAACAAAAAGGGGTAAAGTCCCTACGGCCGTCAATTAAAGCATTTTTCAAAGCCAGATCCGTTGCAGTTTTTGGTGCATCGACCAACCCCAGAAAAAGCGGGTATTATTTGGTTCAGAATCTCATTTCCCATCAATTTCCGGGAAATATTTACCCCATTAATCCGAAAGGGGGAACATTGGATGGACTCAAAATCTATAAAAAATTGGAAAAAATATCAAAGCCTATAGATCTGGCGATTATTTTTGTTCCAAATAGATATATTCCGGATATTTTAAAGCAATGTATAGAAAAAGGGGTCAAGGCAGCTATAATTGAGGCTGCTGGCTTTTCTGAGGTTGGGGAGAAGGGAAAAGATCTTAAAGATCAAATTGTGAAGATAACGGATGATTTTAGAAAGATTCGAGTTATTGGTCCCAATTGTACGGGAATCACATACCTCAAAAGTGATGGAGTAGGTATTTTTTCCTCTTTTGTTCCCATGCCCAAGATAAAACAAGGCTCCACGGTTATTATATCCCAATCGGGATTTATTAACGGCGGATTTCTCTTGGATAACGTGACCCGATACAAACGGATGGGCTTACGGGCGGTATGTGCAATTGGCAACAAAATGGACGTGAATGAAAATGCTCTCTTGGAGTTCTTTATGAAAGACCCTGAGGTAGAAACCATTGGATTATATATAGAATCATTTCAAGATGTGAGAAGACTCATAAAGCTTTCCAACCAAGCCCAAAACCAGTTCGGAAAGAGAGTGGTAATGTTGCGGAGCGGACTTTCGGAAAGAGGGGCGCAAGCAATATCATCACACACAGGATCCTTAGGTGAGAAATCAGAACTGATCAAAGCGGCCATAAAGCAATCCCATGCCATCCAAGCGGATGATTTTCGGGAGTTTTTCAGGATTCTTCGTACTCTTTCATCCTTAAATCATTGGGAAATCTCCCCCAACCATACTCAAAATGTGGCTATAATCACTATCTCGGGCGGAGCTGGTGCAGTTATTTCGGATTGGTGCGAAAAATACAATCTTAATATTCCAAAATTATCAGATGAAACATATGCGGGGCTGAGTAAACTTTTTCCTGATTGGATGCCCCCCAATAGATTTGGATTGATCGATATATGGCCGGCAGTAGAGAATGCCGCCGGAGATTATCAATCAGTGGTACTTGAAACATTGAAAATCTCCCTAAATGACCCGAAAATTAATGGGATCTTCATGACTGCGTTTTATAGCCAAAAGGCATGGCAAATGGATTGGACAAAGATCAAAAAGATCCTTGAAAAATATCGAAAACCCGTCTTTATTTGGTTGTTTGGTGAATACCGGGATGTATTAAAAGCGGAAAGGATTTTTGAACGAATGCAATTACCTTTGTTTCGCTCGGAGCATGAAATGGTAAAGATCTACCATTCCATATTTAAAAGAAATAAGGGTTGAAAAAAGTATAGAGATGGATATTTGGGTTTCTTTGGATACTTGGATTAGTTTAATACACGTTTTTTTAACTCATCTTGAACGAACTGGCGGATTTTTTCATCAAAGGCCGGAAGATATTTGAGCGATCCTGCTTGTTCATGACCGCCGCCTTCTACACAAGCCTCGGGATATTTTTCTTGGAGCATTTCAAGTAAATCTGGGACAGGTAAGATAGAATGGGTCGCCCGGATAATTATTCCATCTGAGAAATATCCTATTGAAAAGGTTTTCATTTCCTGATGTTCTTCGGCAATATGATCATGAAGTAAGCCCAGCACTTTTCCCGCCGTAGGATATTGACCTCTGCGCGTGAATTCATCTAAATTAATTTCAGTATATGTAAGAGAATCAAATGAATTGGATGAAATCGAAGGAAGTATGCCTTCTAGTGTTTTTTGGAAGAGAGAGTCAACTTTTATCGAAACTAAATCTACTAATTCTGAATTTGTGAATACGCGGGAATATAAGCCGACACCCTCCCGAAACTTAAGTTTATGAGCCATATAATCAAAGACCCGTCCCATATCAATTAATCTTTCTCTCTTGAGGCCAGAATTCTCGACATACCGATCCACTTCATCAATATCACAGCGATCTGCCAAAGCAGCAACCGCGGGAAGAGGTGGCAATTCGTATGTCTCATCAATAAAACGGGCCAATTCATAACATAACATCCCACCGCATGTTTGGCTGTCCCATCCAAAGAGATATGGGTTCAAATGATTGCTCAAATACTCACAAATCACACTCTTTCCGTCCTTGATTTCTCCAGGATTATGATGATCAACCACAATGCACTCAAAATCGAATGTGTTGAGAACTTTGAGGGCAAACTTGTTCTCTGGAGTAGAGCCCGTATCGAGCAATACAATCAATGGGGATTTATCACCAAAATGCTCGGTATATTTATTGAATTTACTGATGTCCCGGAATAGATCAATCTCATCGTAAAAAGGCGAGAGATTGGGCTTTCGATATATCCGATTTTTGGGACTTAAATCCTTTCTATCCATTACGTTTTCAATTGCTTCTTCAACGGCTAAGCCTGCACAAATTCCATCGGCATCATTATGGTGTCGAAGCAGAATTGGTTGCTCCTCAATAATTGCCATTCTTATCCTTTGTGCAATTTGGGAGAATCTATTTTTCATGGAATTGTATCGCTCCGATTCAATGCTGAAATCCTCCCTCTTAGGCTTGCTTCTCTCGAGTAATAATTCATCGAATGATACTTGGCTTTTTCGGATGCTTTTTATCTTGATTTCCAACTCATTTCTGTGCATTTTAGCCTTTCCGAAGATCTTTACCACATCGTCAACCTCAATTTCATCAATTTGGAGCTTTCGGTTGAGATCTTTCTTCTTTTTTTTGTTTTTCTTTTTTCGGCTGTCCTTGATTTGAATATTGCCAACAGAATATGTTTTGGTATTTTTATCATATGATTTTGATTTTGAGTGCTGAAAAATTCTATCCCTGGCAATTGCATCAATGTTTCCCGTCCCATCGGATATTGATAAAATTAGGGGTCCGGGTTTGACCTTTCGTAATATTTTCACAGGTCCTTTGTAATAATCGCCAGACTTAAGTGTTTGAATAGTATTTTTCACCCTTCTACCCGATCCCGAAGAATTGGAATCGGAATCTAAAATTTCGCGTATAGTATCTTCCTTCTTTTTTTCGGAATGTCTCATTACTTTATTTAATGCACCATCGCTTTTTTTCTTTTTAGGAATTGGAGAATTTCTTTAAATTATTCCGATTCATTTTTTTTTATATTTTTGTTTTTTCAATTTTTTTGCTTTTTGATCTTATCTTCAGAAGGATGGCATTTTGTCGAAAAACACATCCTATTAAAGTTTATGATTAAATCAACAAGGGTTGGAAAAATTTTGTCCTCCCCCCTCTCCCCGAAACCAAGAAAATCAAAAAAAATATATTAGATACATTATTTTTGAAACTATATTATATAACATAAAAAAAATCGAAGTATGAATTTGACCATGACAGACAAACTCGATGAGAAATATTATTTAAAGCAACCAGAATTTACATCAATTTTACGGATCCAAAATACTAATATTGACGGCAACCGTAAGGTTGCATTTGGGCTTTCCCAGATTCGTGGTATCGGCAGGAGATTCGCACAAGCAGTCGTGCGGGTTTCCAATATCGACCCAGAGTTACGAATTGGAATGCTCAGTTCAGAAGAAATTGAAGAATTAGAAGAAATTATGAAAGAACCCGTAAAACACGGAATCCCAAAATGGATGGTAAATCGACAAAAAGACCGAAGAACTGGAGAATATCGGCAAGTGTTGGCAAACGACCTTGCGATGGTCACCAAATTAGATATTGATAGGATGAAAAGAATCCGGTCTTGGAAGGGAATCCGCCATATGTACGGACTAAAAGTACGGGGTCAACATACCCGAACCACCGGAAGAAGTGGTTTGGTAGTCGGATTTGTTCGAAAAGAACAAAAACAACTGAAAAAGAAGAAGAAAGAATAAAGATTGAGCAAAAAATACGAATACACATACTATAATTCGTATAGATAATAAAACTCATATATAAAATAATTAAACTAACACAAAAAACATAACAGGTAAGAACAATGGGAGATCCAAGAAGATTAAAAAAGAGATACCACTCACCAAACAACCCTTACGAAAGAAGCAGGGTTTTGGAAGAGCTGAAATATATTGGAAAATACGGACTCAGAAATAAACAGGAGTTTTGGAGACACCGATATCAATTAGGTGGATTCAGAGCCAGAGCACGAAAAGCACGATCTCAAACTCAAGAAGTACAAGAGATTATGCTCGAAGATTTGCGGACTAAATTGACAGCCCTTGGAATACTTGGGCCAGAGGCACATTTTGATGATGTGTTGGGATTAGAGATTGAACAATTACTCGATAGAAGACTCCAAACGATGGTATTCAAAAAAGGGCTTGCAAAATCCATATATCAAGCACGTCAATTTATTGTGCATCGACATATTATAGTGGGAGAAAGAGTAATAAGTTCCCCCAGCTATTTAGTAAAGAAAGATGAAGAAGCTCATGTTGAATATGCCCCCAACAGCCCGATTAAAAATATGACCCTTGAACAAATTGAGGGAAGCGGAGCTGAAGGAGGAAAGGAGGAGGCCTAATAGAAAATGCCGAGATTTTCACAAGATCCAAAAAATGAAAAATGGGCTGTAGGATATTTATTTGCATCTTACAATGATACCATCCTAACATGTACCGATTTAACAGGATCCGAAACTATTGCTGCAAGCAGCGGGGGTCAGATTGTAAAATCGGATCGAGACGAATCTAAGCCTTACGCTGCCCAACAATTGGCCAGCCGATGTGCACAAGTTTTAAAAGATAAAGGAATTTACGGACTTCATATTAAGGTCCGAGGTCCTGGTGGAAGGGGGGCAAGAACTCCTGGACCAGGTGCCCATAGCGCAATAAGAGCTTTGGCACGATCTGGATTACGAATTGGTGTCATTGAAGAAGTTACCCCAGAACCGCACGATGGTACCCGGAGAAAGGGTGGCCGACGTGGAAGAAGGGTCTAAAGAACACAAATCATAGCAGATATCTCTGCTTGTTATTAATATTATTTTTTTAACACTTTTATTAAAAATTGATCTCTTAATTAAGGGAATACGGCTAATTCTCTTGTGATAAATAAAGTACAGACCAATACTTATTACCATAAATAAAATCGAAAGGAATCGTGCGAAAAAATGGAAACCTTAAAAGATGATTTAGAGGATTACGAACAATTTGTTGGAATTGAAGAATTTAGCACGAATACCCCCCCAATCGGCGGAAAAATAAAAAAGAGTATCGCCGACTTTGTGGTCAGAGAAATTACGGAAACGGGCGAGATATTAAGCACATATGAAAAAAAAGAGCCCATAAGACCATTTAACCCCAGAGAGCATAATTACACCCTTTTTACCCTTATTAAAAAAAATACCGACACCATTCATGCCGCAAAAATTCTTATGAAATACTTGAGTGTGTCCCGTAATGATCTCACTTGGGCAGGTATAAAAGACAATACAGCAATAACTGCCCAAAAATTTTCAGTTAAAGGTAACTATATTCAATCATTACAAAATTTCTCACATAAAAATATCACTATTTCGGATATACGCCCCAGCAAAAAAAAGATGATTGCATTGGGATCCTTGTGGGGAAATCGTTTTGCAATTAACATTAGAGAATTATTAGAACCCTATGACCAAATGAGGTCTATAGTTCATAAATGGACAACGCAAGTGAATGAAACAGGATTTCCAAATTATTTTGGCTTGCAGCGTTTTGGGCAACACAGACCAAATTCCCATACATTGGGAAAATTAATTTTTCAAGATAATTACAAACGGGCATGCGAGGAATTTCTTTATAAAACATATCCAAGAGAGTATGAAAGCATTAAAAGATTCCGAAAAGAAGCAGAAAAAAGAAAGGATTACAATTGGATTATTAGAAACTGCCCAAAAGGATTATCCTATGAAAAAATGATTTTCAGACAGCTGCAAAAGGATCCGGAAAATTATAAACGGGCATTTTTTGCATTACCACGATCATTGGTAAATCTGATTATGTCATCTTTTCAATCCTATATATTCAATAAATCGGTCTCTTTTCGTATGAAAAAAGGAGATCCGATCCATAGGCCAATTAAGGGGGATATCGTGGCCGTTCTTCTCGAAAAAAAAGGAAACACCTCTCTGATAAGATACAAATATCACGGAGGAGATTGCTGGAACGACCATATCATTGAGAAGGCATTCAACCACGAAAGGGCAGCGGTTCTCGCACCAATAGTCGGGCATAAAACGAGATTAGATACATATAGTTCCTTTTCACATGTATTGCGAGAACTTTTTGAGGAAGAAAATTTCGAGTTATCGGATTATAAGCATAAATTTAGCGGGCTTTTCACTTTTCGAGGTACCTTCCGACCAATCAATCGAAAACCTGTGAAAACATCATTTCATGAGGCGCACGTGGTCGGCAATTATCCCGAGGAGGATCCGAACGGAGTACATCTGGAATTTTCCCTCACAAAAGGAACATATGCAACTATGCTATTGAGAGAACTAATGAAGCGATCTCAAATAGAAAAAAAATAAAATTTATAGAATAAAAGAGATGATTTTTTTTGCTCAGATTTCTTTTCTTAATATATGACAAACCACTTACCAAATCCGGATAAAGAAAAACTCTACAAGCTTATTGAAGAATATAAGGAGCTAAATATGCCTGATCGTAAGCTAACGAAAAAGATCATGCAAATGTTAAGGATATATGAAATTGTAGAACTTGAATTTACCCTTAATAGTTATGAAAAGGATGAGCGCTTGGCCGCAATGCGTATGATTGAAAAGCATTTAGATGATTTACTAAGCAATAACGCGGAAAGATGGAAGGCAGCGAAAAATGAGCTTGCAGAATTGTACTATGAAGTAGCAAGTTCCGATGAGGAAGCTCTCCTTTAATACAGCATTTTTTCCATAATTTTCTTTGGAATAATTCCGATAAATAGATTTTATATGAAACTCACGACTATCAGCTTTGTATGGAGAATGAGATCAAAAAAGGGCTCCAAGATTTCGATTTCCAAGAACTCCTCGATATGATTGATCAATTTGCGAAAATAAAGCACTACTCCTCGAATGAAAAATGGAAAAATGGGGAGGGGCTTTTGTCTGTTGATGAACTTATGCCCAGGGTGGAGGATATTATTGAAGAGCTTGTCGAAAGAATTAAAAACCAATGGACATTTGAGCGAATTGCCTATAATATAAAGAATAATCCTATCCATATTCCCAGTAGTATTATGAACATTTATCAAATCACCCGGGCGGATTTAAGGCGTTGGCTTTATTCGGCACAAATTAAAATTGGTGCGGAAGAAATCAGCGAAAAAGAATGTATTTGGATTATTCAAAATGGAATCAAATACCTTATGAATCCTTCGGGTATCATTCAAGAATCTTATGAAGATAAGAACCATTATATTATCTAAAAAATCATATAGATTGTTTTACATCTATCAATTTTTACCTATAAACAACCAAGAAATGGGAAATTTCATTTTCTTTTTTTTCCCCACAAAAAAGTGCTCTTAATGTTTCATCCCTCAACTTTTAAGAACCAAAAAAGAGCAAAATTTTATATAATTTAATGGCGATAAATAAAGTATAAGAAAAAATTTTAGTGAAGAAAAATGTCAAACGTCTCAACAAAGTCCTTCAACAAAATTCTCAGCAAAATTATTAAATCAGAAAGCGGGATTAAAAAGGTCATTTTGGTGGACCGAACCGGCTTAACTATTGCCCATGTAAGTAAGTTTAGTTATATTCCTATGGATGTTGATGGGATTGGAGCAATTGCCTCCGCAGTTTTTTGCGCATCTGAAGAACAAGGAAGAAACCTTGAATTGGGGGAGCTAGAAATAGTTACGTCCGAATTCGATGGAGGAAAGATATTTGCTGCCAGTACTGGTAAAGGGGTATTATGTTTAATTTCTGATGTAGATGTCAACCTCGGTTTGATCCGACTCGTATTGAAAAGGTCCGGCGAAGAGCTAAAAGAAGTATTAGACGAGTTTCTCTCCGAAATGCCTGAGGATATGGGTGCTGGCGTTGATTTGAGCGATTTAGATAAAATCAGTCCAAATTAAAAAATTACCATTATTTTTATCTCTTCTATTATT